>JBAUOM010000288.1:0-9292 GCA_049579765.1 Xanthobacteraceae bacterium | reverse complement strand
GGCCCGCGGCGCGCTTGCGGCCCTTCTTCGCGGGCGCCGGCGCGGCGCCGCGCTCGGCTTCGACGCTGCGGCGCAGCGCGTCCATGAGATTGATGACATTGCGTGGCGCCGCCGCCTGCTCCTTCTGCTTAGGCGGCTTGAAGCCGGCCTGCTTCTTGCGCAAGAGCTCCACCAGCGCGGTCTCGTAATGGTCCTCGAACTGCGTCGGCTCGAAATCCCCCTTCTTGGTGTCGAGGATGTGCTCGGCCAGTTTGAGCATCTCATCCGGCACCTTGATGTCCTGGATGCCGTCGAAATATTCCTCGGGCTTGCGCACCTCGTAGCCGTAGCGCAGCGTCGTGCCGAGCAGGCCCTTGCCGTACGGCTCGAGCGCGATGACGCGCTCGCGCTTGGCCAGCACGATGCGGCCGAGCGCAACCATGCCCTTGCCGCGCATGGCGTCGCGGATCACCGCGAAGGCCTCCTGCCCGACCGTGTCGGTGGGCATGACGTAATACGGGCTGTCGTAGAAGCGCTTGTCGATCTGCGCCGCCGGCACGAAGCGGTCGATCTCGATGGTGTGCTTGCTCTCCACCTCGATGGCTTCGAGCTCGTCGTCGTCGACCTCGATATAGACGCCTTTGTCGACCTCGTAGCCCTTGCCCTTGTCGGCGGCATCGACCGGCTCGCGCGTGACCTCGTCCACCAGCTGCTGGCGCAGCCGGTTGCCGGTCTGCTTGTTGATCTGGCGGAACGAGATGCGTTCGGAGGACGATGTGGCGGGGCTCAACGCGATCGGGCACGACACCAGCGAGAGTTTGAGGTAGCCCTTCCAATATGCACGCGGCGCCACGATACGCTCCTACCGACGGCTACGGGGAATGCCCATTAGATAGCAATTTTTCGGGCCTTCTTGGAGTCCTGCTTTTGTTCTCGCAGGCCCGCTAATGGCGTCGGTGCGCGGCTCTTCGGCTAGCGATTGACGCGGGCCGCGCGATCGCGGCCGATGGTTAACCGTCCGTCGCCGGCATCGCGGCGAGCAGCGCGCCGTTCACGTCATCGCAGCGGCCAGGCGAAGCTGAGCTCGTGACCGTCCGGGTCGGTGAGGTGGAAGAACCGCTCGCCCCACTCCGCGTCGCGCGGCGCCGTGTCCGCGCGGTAGCCGGCCGCAAGCACCTTGCGATAGAGCGCATCGACGTCGGAATGATAGAAGATTACGCGTCCCCACCAGGACCAGGTTCGCCCCGCGGGCTGGGCGACGAGATTGAGATAGCTCCGTCCGGCGCGAAAGCTCGTGAAGGCCGCCTCGTCACCGCCGTGAACGATTTCGAATCCCAGCATGCGATAGAAGCGCACCGCCCCTGCCATGTCGTGGGTCGCGAGCGTAACGGCGCTGATGCTGTCGATCATAGGGGCAAGGCTCCATTGCAAGCGCGATTGCAGGCCGGTTGCGATCCGATTCGGGCAACGCCGACAACAGCACGAGTCGCGGCGCGGCGGCTCAGGCCGGTTCGGGCTCCTCGAGCTGCGAGAACCGCACCGGCAGAATCTCCCGCATTGCCACCTTGCCGCCGCTGTCCTTCTCCACCAGCATGAGCTGCTGCGCGTCGGGCAGGCCGGCGGGTATCACCATCCTGCCGCCCGCTCGCAACTGCTGGAGCAGCGGCGCAGGAATGAGATCGGGAGCCGCGGTCACGATCACCTTGTCGAATGGCGCGTGCTCGGACCAGCCGTGATAGCCGTTGGCGACCTTGACCTCGACGTTGGCGCAGCCTTGCCCCAGAAGCCGCCGCTTCGCCTGGCGGGCGAGCTCTTCGATGACCTCGATGCTGTACACCCTGCGGGCGAGCTGCGCGAGGATCGCGGCCTGATACCCCAGGCCGGTGCCGATCTCGAGCACCCTGTCGTCGGGGCCGACCTCGAGCAGATCGGTCATCAAGGCGACGATGAACGGCTGCGAGATGGTCTTGTCGAAACCGATCGGAAGCGGGATGTTGGCGTAGGCATAGTCCTGCAATTCTATCGGCACGAACTCGTGCCGCGGCACCGCGGCCATGGCCGCCATCACCCGCTCGTCGAGGGCCGCCTTCCCGATCATGCCGCTCGCATGCAAGGTGCCGGCGGAAATTTCCGCGAGCATGTGCCGACGCAGGAGCTCGAAATCTTCTTGCGCAGTCATGGCGCCATCCCCATGGCCGCTTCAGGGTCGCTCATTGTAGACCGAAGGGCGCCGCTTGTAGACGCTCACGTCGAGCGCAATCGTCGCGCCCGACGCACGGCGTGGCGGTGACCCTCACCCTGCTCGCTCGCGGGGAGAGGCGGAACCGGAGGCACAAACACGGCGTACGGAGCGTGGCCGCTCGTGCGGCACTATCGGGCGCCCACCGGCGGGATGGACGCGTTGACGGTTTCTCTGCGCGCGCAGACGATCTTGACGCGCTCGTCGGCGCCCAGTTCCTGGCCGATGGTGGTTTGGGCGAGGTAAGCCTGCCCGTGCATGAAGCACGACACCGGGTTCGCGAAATCGGCGGGAACGCGCATCACCACCGTCGCATTGGCGCGGGTGCAGTCGTGCAGATCGGGTGCGGCCGCAGCAGAGCAAACCAGGACCAAGGCCATCAACATCGTCAGCTCCATCGCGCGCCGCCGGTCGGATTCTGGCGCGCCGCCCCCAACATGCCATGGATGGAACAATTGCGATGTGACCGCCGTCACACATCGCGCTGGATGCCGCTGCGTGCGAGCACCAAGCCCGATGCCGGAACGCGCAGGCGCCGGCGATCGCGCCTCGATCCCATCGCGACGGGTCTGGCGACGCTCGAGGCGCCGCTGCGACGAGGGCGGACCGTCAGGGGGAGGTGAGCACGGCCGGCTTGCGATCGGCGTGATGCGATCGGCGCGGAAGCGAGGTCGGAGTGCTGTCTGCCGAGCTCAATGTCGGCGCTTTCGCCATCGGGCGCTGCGCCTGACGCAGCGGGGCCTTGACGCTCGGCGCCCGCGACGACGGGTCGGCCGCGAGCTTCGGCGTCGGGAGCTGCGGCTTTGCCCCCGGGAGCAGGGTCGCTCGCACGCGCATCGGGGGGAGATCGGGCCCCGCGCCGGACGCGGCTTTCTTCCTGGGAATTGCCGGAGCGAGCGCTTCGAGTGGCGCGCCGTCCTGCAGCTTGTCGATTCCGTCCACAGCGACGGTGATGGTGCGCCGGGTCGAAGCCAGCGCGATATTCTCTTCGATCAGCTGGCGCATGCGGGCATCGCGCGCGGCGTTCGAGGTTCCGCCGAGCACGACCGCAACGATGTGCTTCTCGTCGCGGCGGACCGATGTCACCAGGTTGTATCCGGAGAGCTCGGTATAGCCGGTCTTGATCCCGTCGACGCCGCGCACCTGTTCGAGCAGGTGATTGTGATTGCGCATCTCGCGCCCACGATAGTTGAAGCTGGGAGTTGCGAAGTAGCGGTAGTAGACGGGGAACCGGTGTTGGATAGCGCGGCCAAGTAGGGCCTGGTCGCGGGCCGTCGTCAGCTGGTCGTCGGCGGGGAGTCCCGAGGCGTTGACATAGGTGGTGCTCGTCATGCCGAGCATTCGCGCCTTCGCCGTCATGAGCTGCGCGAATTCTCCTTCGCTGCCGCCGATGGCTTCGGCGACAACCACCGCGGCGTCGTTCGCCGATTTGGTCACCAGCCCCTTGATCGCGTCCTCGACCTTGATGGTCTGATTGGTCTTGAGCCCGAGCTTGGTCGGGTTCTGCACCGCAGCCCAGGCCGAGACCGGCAGCGGCGTGTCGAGCGCGAGCTTGCCCTCCTCCAGCTGCTCGAACAGCAGGTAGAGCGTCATGATCTTGGTCAGCGATGCCGGGCGGCGCGGCTCGTCCGCATTGACCTCGTGCAGCACCTCGCCGGTCTTGTCGTCGATCACGATGTCGGCATAGGGCGGCCGATAACTGGGCCCGTGAATCGCACGCGGCTTGGCGTGGCTGCGCGCCGAACGCGCCTCGGATTGATCCCAGCTTCCGCCCGCAATCGCCAGGGCTGCCAGCAGCCCGACCACGCGAATCCAATGCGGAGGCAATCCGTGTGCCGAAGCCATGGCAGGCAATCCCATCCCCGATGACGACTCGGGTGGAATTGAAGCCCGAATCCGCCGCCGAGGCTGTAGTCTGCGTGCAACACTTCGCGGAAATCACGCACCGGCCTGGCCTGATCGCATCGCCATGCCGCTTCGGGGCGGCGCCGGGGGCTCCGGCGCCCCGACCCGCGGTGGACGCCGCTCAATGGGAAATTCGCTCTACGCCGCGGACGCGAGCTTTTCGTAGGCGCGCCGGACCGCGTCCTCGACGATCGCCTCCGCGTCAGCGCTCCAGTGTCCGGACCGGCAGTGGTCGCAGACGCCGAGCGGGATCGTCACGCTGCAGGAGACATGGCCCCTGTCGGTCCACTGCCGAAACGCGACCCGCCGGTCGTTCCAAGCGACGTGGCCGTGTTTGCAGAAATCGCAGTGCAGCGGGCCGTTGCGCGACATGGGTTCCTCTCCGATGGCGGCCCGCGGTCTGCATGAGCGGTGCCGGCGCCCGGTTGGTCGCCGCTCGTGACGCAGAGCGTTCAAAGACAAAAGCAGAATATAGTTTCGTCGCCCGAAAAAACGGTTTCAATCGTGTTTCGGGCCTCTCTAAACCACGCGCTCGCGGGCTACTCCGCGGCAGTCCATCTCGAATTCGAGCCCGCGCACCGGCGGCCGGGCATAGTGCCAGGTGAGCCCGAAGCGGGCGGCGCCGCGGCGCACGATCTCCTCGGCGAGGAACGGATGGAGGTCCTGCACGGTATAGACCTGCGTCGCCGTGGTATCGGCCCAGCCGACGCCGAGCGAGGCGAGTCGGCGTTCCATCTCGCCGAGCACGTAGCGCGCCTTCTCGCGCATGGCATCGGGGCTCACTTCGCCGCGCCGGACGGTGCGCTCGCCGTAGCTCGCGCCGCCCTCGCGCGCCTCGGCGCCGCCTGCGATCACGAAGCTCGGCGCATCTTCGCCGGCGGCGACGGTGAAGGAGAAGGCGTGGAAGGAGGGCTCCGCCGGCGGATCGAGCTCGGGGCACACATTGCTGCGCGCGACCGGGTTCACCTTGCCGTCGAACAGGCCCCACTTTTCCAGTGTGACCACGTAGACCTCGTTGAAGGCGCGAAAGCCCTGTTCGGTGAACGGGGCGGGCGAGCGCAGCTCGCAGGCGCAGAAGGACGTCAGCGGGCGACCAGCTGCGCCGATGATGCGCTCGATGCGCGCGAACCCTTCCTCGAGCGGCACCGGAACGCGGAACCGCACGCGCTCGACTGCATGGCCGGGCAGCGCCACGGCGCCGCCGGAATACTGGAACACGCTCGGCAGGAAGCGGTAGCCGCCCGCGGCGAAATCGACTGCATCCGCCATCATGTCCTCCCTTGCGGGTCGATGGTGTGAATCGGTTGGTCGCGACAGCCAATATGGACAGATCAGAACGCCAGTGCACGCCGAACCCGAGGCCTCCTCGACCTCGTCAGCAGAGATGACGATCGGCCCTGCCACCTTGGAAGGCAAGGATCACCGTCTCGTTGCTTCGCGGCAAGTGTCCCGTAGCGTCGCGTGCCGATCAAGCCCGTACGGCCTCGACGCATGGGCGGGAAAAACGGGAACCGGTTTGCGATGAGGGCATGCGCAACCTCCAGGACGAAATCCGCCGCTTCCGCCGGCCTTGACGATGCCGCGATGAACTTGCACTGGTGCCGGCATGACGAAGCCCTCCGTGGTGCGATCCTCGGAACTTCAGCTCGTGCTCGAGCCGCAGCGAAGCGAGCTCGTGCGCGCCTTCGTGCGCGAGGCATCGTTGGCGGAAGGCACGCCGGTGTCGGTGGCGAGCCAGATCGCCGACGACGCCGCCGAGATCTGGCAGGCGCTCTGCACTCCCGGATCGGGGCGCGACCGCGCCCGCATCGTGACGCTCGCCGTCCGCCGCGAGATCAAGGTGCGCATCCTGCTGCACGGTTATTCCCGGTTCGCCAATATCGCTGCTTCCCTCGCCGGCCTCACTCCGCGTGACGGCGGCATCTCCTGGCACGAACGCGGCATCGACGGGTGGGAGGTCAGCATTCACCGCAGCCTGACCGCGGACATTCCGCCGCCCGTGCCGGCCGCCCACGAACCATCCCAGGAACCGCCCGAGCCGTTGGCTTCGCCGGCAGTGGCAGCAGCCGCCTATGCCATCGACCTGCCGCAGCAGAAGGACGCGGCGGCGATCGCGCGCTGCTTCCTCGAAGTCTACGGTCATCACTACGTGCACTCGGAAGTGTTCTCGACGCGGCGCTATTGGGAGAAGGTCGAGAGCGGCGAGCTCATTCCGGCGGTGGCGCGCGACGGCGCAGGCGAGGTCATCGGCCATGTCGCGCTCGAACGCGAGCCAGGCATGCAGGTCGCCGAACGCGGCGAAGCGGTGGTGCGCGCGGCGCATCGCGGCCACGGCCTGCTCGAGCGCATGACCGAACGGCTGCGGGAGGAAGCGCCCAAGCACGACCTGCATGGCATTTACGCGGAGCCGCTGACCCTCCATACCTACTCCCAGCGCAACGACGAGCGCGCCGGCATGCCGGTCTGCGCCGTGCTGCTCGGCGCCAATCCCGAGGACTTCCGGCCCAAGGGACTTCCCTGCCCCACCGCCGGCCAGCGCCAGAGCTACCTGCGCACCTTCCGCTTCGTGGGACCGCCGGCCCCCCGCACGATCCACGCTCCCGCGCCCTACCGCGACATGCTGCTCAAGCTTTACGCGAGCCTCGGCGTGTCGGTGGCGGTGGCGGAGCCGGCCGGGCCCGGGGCGGCCGATTCGCGCACTGGCATCAAGGTGAACGATCGCGGCTACGGGGTGATCTCCTTCGAGCGCATCGGCCCCAACGCGTCGATCGAGCTCGCCCAGGCGCTGCGCGACGTGCGCGCGCTGGGCACGAACTCGGTGCAGCTTTCCGCCCCGATCGACGATCCCGGGCTGGCCACGCTGACCGATGCCGCCCGTGGCCTCGGCTTTTTCTTCTGCGGCCTCGGCCCCGCCTTCGCCGGCGGCGCCGACACTTTTCTGCTGCAGACGCTGGACGAGCCGCTCGATACCGGGAAACTGCAGCTTTACACCGATCTGGCGAAAGAACTCGTGGCGTTCGTCGATCGCGATCGCGCCGCCGTCGTTCGCAGGATGCAATAGCCGAGCGAAGCCGGCGCGACTTGACGGCGCGATGGCGCAAGGTTGCGTGAACTGGCATGCTGCGATTCGTCTACCGCGGCGGCCGGGCGGCCGTGGACCTGGGTCAGTCGACATGATACGGGGGCATGCCCGTCCCCCGCACGCCGCGCCGCCTGAAGGCCCGGCACGAACCTTCCGCCGCCTCTCGGCTCGATGAAACGGCTCCGCAGCGCGTCGCGCGAAATGATTGATGCCGGTCGTTTCCCCGGGTTGCCTGCGGCGAAGCCGACGGGCTCTACGGGGCCGGCGGTGGCGCAGCACCGCCCCGGCGCCCGCCGATCGGAGGGCGTCGCGGACGCCGGCCAGTTCAGCGCCGGCCAGATCGCCGCCTTGTTCGCGGTGCTCGCGGCCATCGCGGCGGTTCCGATCCTGCTCTATCCCTGGCCGCCGCTCGGCGACTACATCAATCACCTCGCGCGCATGCACGTGATCGCCGCCATCGATCACGACCCGGATCTCGCGCTGTTCTACGAGGTGCAATGGCAGGTCATTCCGAACCTGACGATGGACTTGATCGTTCCGGTCCTGGAGCGGGTGATGAACGTCTACCTCGCCGGGCAGGCCTACACGATCATGACCTTCGTGCTGATCCTGTCCGGCACGCTCGCGCTCAACCGCCAGCTCTATGGCCGCTGGTCGGTGCTGCCGCTGATCGCCTTCCCGCTGCTCTACAATTCCGTCTTTCTCGTCGGCACGATGAACTACCTGTTCGGCGTCGGGCTCGCGCTGTGGGCGCTGGCGACGTGGGCGGCAATGCGCGAGCGCGCGCTGGCCTTGCGCCTGGCCGTATCGGCGTTGTTCGCGCTGGCGTTGTTCTTCTGCCACCTCTACGCGGTCGGAGTGTACGGGCTCGGCCTGCTCGCATTCGAGCTGCACAGGCTGTGGACGTCGTGGCGGAGCGAGCGCTCGTGGTTCAACGGCGCGGGGGATCGCGGCGCGCCGGCCTTGCTCGATTTCGTCGCCTGCGGGCTGCCCTTCCTGCCGGTGTTGCCGCTCCTGCTGATGAGCCCGACCTGGACGCTGCGGTGGGACCATAACTGGGAGCTGCGCGGCAAGTTCAGCGGTCTCCTCTTCGTCATCGAGGTCTATTGGCGCCCGGCGACGCTCCTGCTGGCGACGGTCGTCGTGGTCGCCGCGGTCTTCGCCTTGCGCCATCGCGCATTGCGGTTTCACCCCCTGGGATGGGTCCTGCTCGCAGTCGGTGGTGCGACCTATCTGGTGCTGCCACGCGTGCTGTTCGACACCTACATGGCGGACCAGCGCCTGCCGATCGCGCTCGCCTTCATGGTGATCGCCTGCGCCCACCTCGACCTGCGCGACGATTTCGTGCGGCGCGGCTTCGCCACCGTGCTGGTCGTGCTGCTGGCCGTGCGCGCCTTCGAAGTGCAGAGCGTGTGGCGCGAGCTCTCGCGCGGGACGGCGTCGTTCAGCGAGTCGGTCCGCCACATCGAGCGCGGCGCCAAAGTGCTGGTCGCGTATGCCGACCCCAACAACGGCGACGACGCGCGCGAGTTCTGGCTGATGCATGCCGCGTGCCTGGCGATCATCGAGCGCTCGGCGCTGGTCACCACCGCCTTCACCGTGCTCGGCAAGCAGGTCATGCATGTGCGCCCCTATTATCGCGACCGCGTCGACACCGAGGACGGCATGCCCCCCTCGGTGCAACAGTTGCTGCAGCCCGTGCGCCAGATCGGCGGCCGGGCGCCGCCCTACTGGTCGCACTGGAGCCGGGACTACGATTACCTCTACGTCCTGTTCACCGATCCCGATTACGCCAATCCTGATGCGACGCGGCTCGAGCCGATCTATGCCGGCGACCGGTTCGTCCTCTACCGCATCAACCGGCCACAGCTGACGCACGCCGCCGATCCGCAGGCCGGGGCGCCGCTCGCGCTCGGCCCGGCCGATCGTCCTCGCGTCTGACCTTTGCGGCTCGAGCACGCGACGGCCGGAGCCGAGGATGGTGCGCACCTGGGTCCGCGGGGCGTGTTGCGCAAAGTAAGGCCCGTCCCGACCGCAGCACGGCTGCGGACCGTGGCGCAGGGACCCGTCCCCGCGAAGCCGGGGCA
>JBAUOM010000287.1:0-3287 GCA_049579765.1 Xanthobacteraceae bacterium | reverse complement strand
CGCCTGCGGAGGTCGCGCTCGGCAGCCGCATCTATCATGGCCAGGTGGCGCGCGCGCCCTGCGCGGGATGCCACGGAACGAACGGCTCGGGCAGCCCGGAGGGACCCGATCTCACAAGCGGCAAATGGCTGTGGGGCGACGGCAGTCTTGCCTCCATCACAAACACGATCACCGAAGGCGTACCGCACCCCAAGAGCTACGGAGCCCCGATGCCCCCTATGGGCGGCGCGCAGTTGTCTCCCTCCGAAGTGTCGGCAGTGGCCGCCTATGTGTGGGCGCTGGGTCACCGAAGCGGCGGGTGAACGCACGCAAAATCGAGCCCCCAAGCGCAAACCCCGATCACGCTTGACGGCCACGGCGATTGCGAAATACCGATCGTCGCCGGAGCAGGGCGTCGGGGGAGGGAAGGCTCGCTGTGACGCCAGATCGATCGTGTCGATCCACGTTCACTGGAGAGCTTTATGACCGAGAGCCGCCCGCCCCTTCCACCCTTCACGCTCGAAACCGCGATCCAGAAGGTCCGCATGGCCGAGGATGTGTGGAACACGCGCGACCCGCAACGCGTCGCGCCCGCCTATACGATCGACAGCCGCTGGCGCAACCGCGCCGAATTCCTCCATGGCCGGGCGGCCATCGAAGCGTTCCTGAGAATTCGAGTAGAACTGGCGTGACCTCGTGGGGCGGCCGAGGTGATCCCGATTCGGACAACGCTGCGTTTTGGGTTTTTTGCGTCAGTCGCCGGAGGTCGGTGCCCAGCGGCGGATGATCGTGCTCAACCTGGGCTCCTGCACCGTTTGGGCAGCTTCCTTGGCGGATACCCACTTGACCTGGCGTTGCCGGCTTTCCGGCCATTGCTTGCTTTGTCGCAGGACCCTGAGCGCGTACACCTCCACTTCGCAGTCGATGACGCCGCCGTTCTTGAGGCGCTTTTGATAGGGAAACGATCCGACGGAGCGGCTGTCGACCACGCCCACGACACCGGCCTCTTCGAACGCTTCGCGTGCGGCCGAATGATGGGGCGCTCTGCCTTTCTGCGGCCAGCCCTTGGGAATGATCCAGCGCTGCCTCCCGCGCGACGTGACCAGCATCACTTCGGTGCGGGACTTGCCCATCAATCGGTAAGGTAGCGCGGCGTATTGGACGCGCTTCGCGACGGCTGCCGGACGACTCATGGACTCCTTCCCCACCAAACCCGGTTCGCCTTTGCACGACAAAGAAGAAGAAAATGCGGCACCGGCGGGAGTTAGGACAGAAGCCCGAGCAGAGATGGCTATTCGGCAGGCATCGTTCCTAGCGGGCGCAATTCGCCCCATGCGTGCCGGATCACCAGCGCGGCGCCCTGAAGCGCGAGAACGGCCATGATGGCCGCAACCATGAGGTCGGGCCATCCGGCGCCCGTGCCGAAAACGCCGGCGGCAGCCAGCAGCACTGCCAGGTTGCCGAGCACGTCGTTTCGGGTGCAAATCCAGGCCGACCGCATGTTGGCATCGCCTTCCCGGAAGGCCCAAAGCAGGGCGAACGACGCGGCGTTGGCGACGAGCGCCGTGATGCCGACCGCGCCCATCGTGAAAGCGCTCGGCAGCGTGCCGCGAAGAGCGTGCCAGATGACCGTTGCGATCACCCAAAGCCCGAAGGCGCCCATCGTCGCGCCCTTGGCCAGCGCCGCGCTCGCGCGGTAACGCAACGCCAACCCCACGACCGTGAGGCTGATTGCGTAGTTCGCGCTATCTCCGAAAAAGTCGAGGGCGTCGGCCTGCAGGGACGCGGAGCCTGCCGCCAGGCCCGCCGCTATCTCGATCAGGAACATGACGCCGTTGATCGCCAACACGGCCCAGAGCACGCGGCGATAGGCACTGTTTCCCCGGTGAGGGTCGAGATTCAGGGGCGGGGGGGTGCAACAGCAGTCGGCCATGCCCATGAAGTTAGGCGAGGGGCGCACCCTTCACAATCGCTCGCTGCCACTGGCGATCGGCGCGGCCGTCACATCGGCATGATCACTCCGCGGCTTCGCCCCGCAGCATGCCGTCCCACCAGGGGCAGACGCCGGGGGCGAGCTTGTAGTTGCCCTCGATCACGTTCACCGGCTTGCGCAGCCCGGTCGCGGCAGCTTCGATGCGGATCGCGCGCGCCTCGACGCGCTTTTCCGGCGTCATCCACAGGCGGTCGTGGCCCCACATGCTCGGGCCCCAGGTGACCTCTTCCGACTGCCAATGGTCGACGTCGATGACGCGTCCGCCCCAGCCGTACTCGACCATGAATCCCGACGGCGAGTTCGAATAGAACGAGGTCACCTCGTCGTTGATGTGGCGGCCGAGCGTCACTCCGATGCGCCCCTCCTCGCCGAGCGCCAGATCGTAGCATTGCCCGACGTCGTCCAGACTGAACAGCTCCACCATCAGGTGGTGCGTGGCGTTGCGTCCGGTCTCGATGAAGGCGATCGAGTGATGGCGCGGATTGGCGTGGAAGAAATAGGCGTTGAACGGCCGCAGCATGTAATCGGAGAGCCGGAAGCCGAGCACGTCGCGATAGAACGGCACCGCGTCGTTGATGTCCTTCACGTGCAGCACGGCGTGGCCCATGCCGAGCGGCCCGGTGCGGAAGCCCGAGATCGAGCGGCCGGGCCTGAACGGATCGCTCGCGCTCTCGGCGCCGTGGAAGATCTCGATGCGGTTGCCGAGCGGATCGGCCAGCACGACGAGGTCCTGGACCCGCCGCTCGTCGGCGAGTGCGCGCGACCCGCGCGCCACCTGGACGCCCGCCTGCTCCAGCCTTGCCGCAAAATTCTCGAGCGCGGCGGCGTCCGCCACCTCCCAGCCGAAGAACGCCACGCCCTCGCCGCCGTCCTCGCTCACCACCACGCGCTGCTTGCGGTCGTCCATGCGCAGCGCCAGGCTCTTGCTGCTCTTCTCGACGAGCTGCATGCCGAGAAACTTCGTGCCGAAGCTGGTCCAGTCCTCGAGCACCTTCGCGCTAATGCCGACATAGCCGAGACCTTGAATATCCACGGGCGGCCTCCTTGGGGCGGACATTGCCCCGTCGTCCTGTGAGTTGCCGACCTCCCTGGACGGCGGGACCGGTGTCGTCAGTTCTGCTGCGGAATATGGGCTTCCGCGACGATCTTGGCAAATTTCGCGAGGTCGGCCGTGAACCGCCCCTCGAACTCCGCGGGCGTGCTGCCGACCGCCTCGTTGCCGGTGATGCGCAGCCGCTCGAGCACGTCGGGCGCAGCCAACGCGGTCTTGGCGCCCCGCTGGATCGCGCCGACGACCTCGCGCGGAGTGTTGGCC
>JBAUOM010000286.1:0-5920 GCA_049579765.1 Xanthobacteraceae bacterium | reverse complement strand
ACTGCCCAAGGACCTCCCGCCGAAGAGCACGGTACATGACTATTTTGGGCACCTCGAACAATAACGGCTTTTCGGCGATTTCTGTCTTCGCCAAGCGAGCGGTTGCCGCGCGCGTGCCGGGGTGAGTCCCCGATCGGGGACCGTTTTTTACACCTGGCCAGCGACCGCGGCGTCCTTTGCGCGATGCCACACGGAGTCCACCCGTGAGCGCGCTCAAGCGGGCGCAGCCGCCATCCGCTCGAGCTGAACCAGCCGGCGGAGAATGACGCCGATCGGCGTTGCCTGCATCGAGCGCATGTCGACGAAGGTGGCCGACGTGCCGTAGCGCTGGGCGCGCCACTTGTTTTCTCCCGCAATCGCCCGCGCGATCGGTCCAAGCTCGGCGTTGAGATCCGGTTGCTCCACGAGGTGCCGGATGAGGCAGCGGAACAGCGCCGCGATGCAGAGCGCGTCCTCGACCTGGGTGCAGACGTCCGCGATGCGCAATTCGAGCGTCGGGTGTTTCAGGGACGGGCGGATCACCCACCAGATATAGCTCGCGTCCTTGATCACCCCGGCCGCGACCAGCGTGTCGACGTAGCTCTGGTATTCCGGCAGCGCCTTGAACAGCTCGGGCAACCCGGTGCGCGGCAATTCGTCGTAGGCCGCGAGACGATAGCCGTGCAGGCCGGTGCGATGGCCCTGCCAGAACGGCGAGGAGGTGCTGAGCGCGAGCAGCAGCGGCAGGAAGGGGACGGCCCGATACATGATCTCGACCCGGCGGTCCGGGTCCGGCACCTCGACATGCGCGTGCATCCCGCACAGCATGTCGCGCAGGCCGACCATCTGCAGGTCCGCCATCAGCGAGCCGTAACGCTCCTTGGGCGTCTGCTTCTGCTCGTGCCACAACGCGAGCGGATGCGTGCCAGACGCCACGATGCCGAGCCCGTGGCCGGCGGCCCGCCGCGCCAGCGCACCGCGGAACCTGCGCAATTGATCGCGCGCCTCCTGCATGCTCGTGCACGGCGAGGTCGCGACCTCGATCTGCGATTGCAGCATCTCGTTCATGACGGCATCGCCGAGATCCTTCTTGCAGGCGCGAAAGAAGCGCTTCGACATGGTGTGCCGGACGTTCCTGCTGCGCAGGTCCGAGATGAAATATTCTTCCTCGATCCCAAACCGGTAAGGGGTCATGGCGTGGCGTCCGGCCCGCAGGCGCTGCGGACGGCAACGAAGGTTGCGCGCAGCGGTGCGATCACGCTGTCGACCGATCCGCCGATCATGGCGAGCCTGGCGGGCGCAAGCGGCGCAGCCGAGAGCGCCGATGCCTCGTCGCTTTCGCCCGTGCTCCCGGCTTTCGAACGTTCGGACCACACCGCGTCGGCGGTTCCGCTTGCGATCCCTATGCTCACGTGACTTATTCCGATGCCTGCGCTCCGCCCACGGCTGGAAGCCGAGAGGTCGGCCCGGGCGCCGCCCTTCCCGGCGCTTGATAGCACGGCGAGCGCCGCCGCGCCCAGGACGCGAATACGCGTTGCATCCGCTTGGGCCCGGGGGCTAACTTCCGCTCGTCCCGGCTGCTCCCTTCATCGGCCTTGTCGAGGTGACGTTCATGGCGCAAGAACCGGTCCGCGCGACCGACGGCCCCCGCTCCGGCATCAACGACGATATCGGCGAAGAGAAGCGGCTGACCATGTACCGCCTGCAGGTCGAGATCCGCGAGGGCGAGCAGCGCGCCTTCGACCTCTTCCTGCAGAACCTGGTCAAGGGCACGAGCCACCTCTCGCTCGGCCAGGAGGCGGTGGCCGCGGGCTGCGCCGCCGCGATGAAGCCGGGCGACCTCTCGTTCTGCACCTATCGCGGCCACGCCCACACGCTCGCGCGCGGCGTCCCGATCGAAAAGGTGCTGGGCGAGCTGATGCAGCGCGACAACGGCCTGATGCGCGGCAAGGGCGGCTCCATGCATCTCACGTCCGCCGAGCACGGCGTGATGGGCTCCTATGCGATCATCGGCGCGCATCTGCCGATCGCCTGCGGCGCCGCGTTGCGCGCGCAATACAGGGGCGACGGCGACGTCACGGTCTGCTTCTTCGGCGACGGCACCACCAATATCGGCGCCTTCCACGAGGCCCTCAACTTCGCGGCGGTCTGGAAGCTGCCGGTGGTCTTCGTGTGCGAGAACAACCTCTACATGGAATACACGCCGATCGGCGAGGTGACCGCGGTGGAGCATCCCGCCGCCGACCGCGCCGCCGCCTACGGGCTCGAGCGCATCGTGATCGACGGCAACGACGCCGACGCGGTCTACCGCGCCGCCCGCGCCGCCTACGACAAGGCGCGTGCCGGCGGCGGTCCGTCGCTGATCGAGTGCATGACCTATCGCTACAGCGGCCATTCGCGCGCCGATCCCGCCAAGTACCGTCCCGAGGGCGAGCTCGACAAATGGAAGGAGCGCGATCCGGTCAAGCTCTACCGCGAGCGCCTGCAGCAGTTCGGCATCACCGCCGACGTGATCGCCGGGATCGAGGCCGACGTGCGGCGCCGCGTCGACGAAGCCACCGAGAAGTGCAAAGCCGCGCCGCCGCCGCCGCTCGAGCTGCTCACCACCGACGTCTACGCCGACGGAGGCTTCGCATGGCGGAACTGACCTATCGCGACGCCGTCGCCCGCGGCATCGCCCAGGAGATGGCGCGCGATCCCGACGTGATCTTCTTCGGCGAGGACGTGGCCAAGGCCGGCGGCGTGTTCAAGGCCACGGTCGGGCTCTACGAGCAGTTCGGACCCAAGCGCGTGCGCGACTGCCCGATCTCCGAGCAGGCGATCCTCGGGGCCGCCATGGGAGCGGCGATGACCGGCCTCAAGCCGATCGCCGAGATCATGTTCTCGGATTTCTTTGCGGTCTGCTTCGACTACATCGCCAACGAATTTCCCAAGAGCCGCTACATGTCGAACGGCCAGCTCAAATGCCCGCTGGTCGTGCGCACCGGCAACGGCGCCGGCTCGCGCTTCGGCGCGCAGCACAGCCAGAGCGTCGAGAACTGGGCGATGATGATCCCGGGCCTCAAGGTGGTGGCGCCCTCGACCCCGCGCGACGTGATCGGGCTGCTGGCGGCCGCGGTGCGCGATCCCGATCCCGTCATCTTCTTCGAGCACAAGTCGCTCTATCCGACCAAGGGCGACGTGCCCGAGGGCGAGATCGTCGACCGGCTCGGCACCGCCAATGTCGTGCGACCGGGCAAGGACGCGACCATCCTGGCGCTGGCGCTGATGGTGCCGCGCGCGCTCGCTGCGGCGGAGCGGCTCAAGGCGGAGCACGGAATCGACTGCGAAGTCGTGGACGTGCGCTCGCTGGTGCCGCTCGACACCAAGACCATCCTCGGCTCGGTCGCGCGCACGCACCGCCTGTTCACGGTCGAGGAGAACCCGCGGCTGTGCGGCTGGGGCGCCGAGATCGTGTCGATCGTGGCGGACGAGGCGTTCTACGACCTCGACGGGCCGCCGGTGCGGATCACGACGCCGCACATCCCGCTGCCGGCGGCCGATATTCTGGAGGACATCGCGCTGCCGACGGCCGAGCGCATCGTCGACCGCGTGCGGCGCTCGCTGCAGGGATGAGTGAGTTGATGCGCCAGCCATGCCGCGAGCTCGGTACGCTACCTCTCCCTGCAAGCGGCGAGACCTAGCGCTTGCGGCGCTGCCATGGCTCCAATCATAGGAAACGCCCATGTACGAAAATCTTCTCGCGAACGTGCCGACCGATCTGTGGATCGGCGGCAAATGGCGCAAAGCTTCCGACGGCGGCCGCTTCGACGTGCTCGATCCCGCCACCGAGAACAAGATCGCCTCGGTCGCGAGCGCGACCGTGGAGGACGCCAAGACCGCGGTCGACGCCGCCAGCGACGCGTTCGCGCCCTGGGCCGCACGGAAGCCGCGCGAGCGCGCCGAGATCCTGCGCAAGTCGTTCGAGCTGATCATGCGCGACGCCGAGCGGCTCGCCAAGCTCATCACCATCGAGAACGGCAAGGCGCTGTCGGATTCACGCGGGGAGGTGGCTTATGCCGCCGAGTTCTTCCGCTGGTACGCCGAAGAGGCGGTGCGCGGCATCGGCGCGCTGTCGCGCGCGCCGGCCTCGGGCGCGCGCATCGTGGTGCAGCACAAGCCCGCGGGGGTGGCGGTGCTGGTGACGCCGTGGAACTTCCCCGCCGCCATGGCGACGCGCAAGATCGGCCCCGCGCTCGCCGCCGGCTGCCCGGTGGTGCTCAAGCCCGCCTCCGACACCCCGCTCACCATGCTGGCGCTGATGCCGATCCTGGCGGAGGCGGGCGTGCCGGCAGGCGTCGTCAACGTCATTCCCTCGCGCTCCTCCGGCAAGGTGGTGAGCGCGATGCTGCATGACCCGCGCGTGCGCGTCGTCTCCTTCACGGGGTCGACCGAAGTGGGCCGCAAGCTCCTGCACGAGGCCGCCGACAACGTGGTCAAGCCGGCGATGGAGCTCGGCGGCAACGCGCCCTTCATCGTGTTCGAGGACGCCGACATCGACGCCGCGATCGAAGGCGCCATGATCGCCAAGATGCGCAACATGGGCGAGGCCTGCACCTCGGCCAACCGCTTCTACGTGCACGAGAAGGTGCACGACGAGTTCGCCGAGAAGCTCGCCGCCAAGATGGCCGCGCTCAAGATCGGCAACGGCCTCGACGACGGCGTCATGGTGGGACCGCTGGTCAATGCCGACGCCAGGAACAAGGTGATCGAGCTGGTCGACGACGCGGTCGGCAAGGGCGCGAAGGTTCTCACCGGCGGCAAGCCGCCGGCGGGCCCCGGGCATTTCTATCCGCCGACCGTGCTCGACGCGGTGCCGGACGGCGCCAAGATGCTGAACGAGGAAATCTTTGGGCCGGTGGCGGCGATCCAGACCTTCACCTCGGAGGGCGAGGCGATCAAGCGTGCCAACGACACCGAGTACGGCCTGGTCGCGTATCTCTATACCAAGGACATGAGCCGCGGCATGCGCGTCTCCGAGCAGCTCGACTTCGGCATGATCGGGCTCAACCGCGGGCTCGTCTCCGATCCCGCCGCGCCGTTCGGCGGCATGAAGCAGTCCGGCATCGGGCGCGAGGGCGCGCACGAGGGCCTGATGGAGTTCCTGGAGACGCAGTACATTTCGGTGACGTGGTGAGCGGACAGAGCAACCCCAAGAGCGAAGTCGTCGAACGCTTGTGCGGCGCGTGGCGCTATGTCGGCGCCATGATCGACGGCAAGCCCCGGCCGGGACGCAGGGGAATGATCTACTACGACCGCAACGGCGCCATGGTCGTGCAGGTCGCGCCCGACCAGCAGCGCGGCAAAGCGGGCAGCGCGCCCACGCCGGAGGAAGCGCACGCCGCGCTTGCCGACTACGTCGCCTATTTCGGCACCTATTCGGTCGACGAGCGTGCCGGCACGGTCACGCACCATCGCCACGCCAGCGTGCAGCCCGGCGATGTCGGCGACCTCGTACGCGGATACGAGTTCGTGGGCGATCGGCTGATCTTGCGGCCGCCCGGCACGACATACGAAGTCATCTGGGAACGGATCAGGTGAGCCGAAATCTCTCCGTTGCCATGCCGGCGCGGGCGGGCATCCGGTCACCGCGAAGCTCGCGATGCGACGCGGTGCCGGATGCAAAACTCAGCGCTTTCCGGATCATCCGCGCTCGCGGACGATGACGGTCAGGGGCGGTCCATGGACGTGCTGATGCCGCAGCTCGGCGAGACCGTGGCCGAAGGCAAGATCACGAAATGGTTCAAGTCGGCCGGCGACCCGATCGCGCCCGGCGACAACCTGTTCGAGATCGAGACCGACAAGGTGTCGATGGAAGTGCCCTCGACCGCTGCCGGGGTGCTCGCCGAGATCCGCGTGCCCGAGGGCGCGGTGGCCCCGGTCGGCGCGGTCGTCGCCGTAA
>JBAUOM010000285.1:0-4288 GCA_049579765.1 Xanthobacteraceae bacterium | reverse complement strand
GTGGTCGCCCTTCGGCCTGCGCGTCGCGCTTCCCGCCGATGCCAAGGCGCCCGCGATCCACGCCGAGCCGGCCTTCATCAAGGGCATGGTCGAGGTCCAGGACGAGGGCTCCCAGCTCGCCGCGCTGCTGAGCGGTGCCAAACCCGGGGAGCAGGTGATCGATCTGTGCGCCGGCGCCGGCGGCAAGACGCTGGCGCTCGCCGCGATCATGGACAATCACGGGCAGCTCTACGCCACCGATGCCGACAAGCGCCGGCTCGCGCCCATCCACGAGCGGCTCGCGCGCTCCGGCGCGCGCAATGTGCAGGTGCGCACGCCCAAATCCGTGGGCAACGAGCTTGCCGATCTCGCCGGCCGCGCCGACCTGGTGCTCATCGATGCGCCCTGTACCGGCATCGGGACCTGGCGGCGCAATCCCGACGCCAAGTGGCGGGTGCGTCCCAGCGCGCTCGCGCTGCGGCAGAAGGAGCAGGCGGCCGTGCTCGACCGCGCGGCCGCGCTGGTGAAGCCCGGGGGCCGGATCGCCTACGTCACCTGCTCGCTGCTCGCCGAGGAGAACGGCGAGCAGGTGCGGGCATTTCTCGCACGCCAGGGGGATTTCGCGGTCATGCCGCCGGTGGAAGTCGCGAGCGCCCTCGGCGAGCGCGCCTATCTCTTCCGCCGCGCCGTGCTGATGTCGGAGGAGGGACTGCTGATGACGCCCCGCCGCACCGACACCGACGGCTTCTATGTAGCGGTGCTGGTGCGGAGCGCTTGAGCGCATGGCTCTGCGCCGGCGCAGGCGCACCGACACGCTCGCGAGGGGTCGCGGCGCGGGGACCATCCGACCGTGTCGGTCGGCACGCCAATCCTCCAGATATGCCGCCGCCGCCCGCAGCCGGCTCGGATCGTCATCGAAGCATCCGAGCCCGGTATTGCATTTGCGGCAGAGCAGGGCGCGCACCCTGCGCGTGACATGGCAATGGTCGACGCACAGAGGCCAGGGTCTGCGGCATAATCGTTGGGGACTGCCTTCTCTCCTCGATGCGCGAGCTCGTACCCGGCGCCGACCCGCGGTCGGGCGCCGCAACCCATGATTTAAGCTCGCCGAAAGCTCCCGCCGCTCCTGTAAATAACAGGAAAAATACAGGCGTGGAGTGTTGGAGTGCACCCTTTGGGTGAGACACGAAACCAAATTAACTTGACGCCGAACCTTCCTTGTCAGGGCCGTCTGGCCGGCTCCTCGCCGTACAGGCAAGCGCGCAACCGTGCCGCCGGCGCCCGACGGGTTATTCACGCGCAGTTTTGGATGGTGCCCGACTCATACCCCACTCGCGTAACGTAGTCAACTACAAAATGAGGCTTAGAAGGTAGAAAAAGCGCCTCGTTTCTCTACCTCAGGTTGATTTAACGAAAAACCTCAAATGATGGCGACGATCCGGTTATCCGCCGGCCGGACGAGGATGATCGTGCCGGCGGCCTCGTCCGCGAAGAAGCGGTGGTCCTTGATCTTGGGAACGCCGTTGTAGAGCAGGCTCGGCACCGGATAGAGCGGCGCCGTCTCCGGCGCGAGGTCTCCCACTTTCGCGTCAAACCCGACGGCATCGCGCTTGCGGCGGACCCCGAAGAACTTGCGGATGGTCTCGCGCTCCTCCTCGGTGAGCGTCAGTGCCGCGAACGGCGCGGGGCTTGCCGGCGCGGGCGTCGACACCGTGGATTTGACGCGCGTGGCCGCCTCCTGCAGGGCGCTCGTGGTTTCGGTCAGGCTCTTGTCGAGTTTTTCCCCGAACGTATCCAGGCGTGTCGCGTGCTCGCTGAATTTTCCGATGGCGCGCGCCGTTTCGCTGAGGTTCTTTTCAAGTTTGTCGCCCAACGCGTCAAGTCGAGTTGTCTGATCGGGGAACTGTCGGAACGTGCGCACGGTTTCGGCGAGGTTCTTGTCGAGCTTGTCGCCCAGCGCATCCAGCCGCGCCGCTTGATCGGCGAATTCCCGGATCGCGCGCGTGGTCTCGGCCAGGTTCCTGTCGAGCTTTTCGTCGAGCCGACCCAGTCGCGCTTTTTGATCGGCCACCTGGTCCCTGACCGCGTCCGTGTCGGCTTTCGCCCGTACCAGCTCGGCCCTCACGTCGCGCAGCTCGTACCAGAGCGCGAATCCCCCCGCCGCAAGCGCCGCGATCACCACGCCGAGCGCGAAATAAATGCGCCTGTGCACGCCGGTGAAGCGGCGATCGAGGCGCAGGCCGATCCCGCGCTGGAGCGCGTCCGCCAAATTCAATTCCGGCCCGCTCGTTGATTCCGTCGCCACCGGTCCTGACCCCAGCAGCACTCGCTGCACCTTATCGGGCTTCAATCGCGCTCGTGCGGCCTCGCCGGCCGGCGATCCGCAGCGCGTCGGACGCCCGACTCGCCGCGGCAGGCAGCGGTGCCCGTCGTCGACCGCGTGATCTCACGATAGCACTCGACAGATGGCCGTGCATCTGCCGATGGCGCGCCGAAACGGCCTCCGACCCGCCGGCTCAGCCGACCGGGCCTTCGTTCTCGAGCGCGTCGATGATCGGCCAAGTTTGCGGACCGACGGTCCCGTCCACGCCAATATCCCGTTACCAAATTTCGGCGAGCCGAGCCCGCACGCTCGCACTCCCGTCAGTTCGGCGGCGAGATGTGCGCGTCCTTGGCGAGCTTCACCGTCGCGGCAACATCGTCCCGGAAGAACTTGCCCAATTGCTCGACGCTCATCGGACGCGGCTGCACCCCGAGCTTCGCCAATCGCTCCTGAACGGCCGGGAGGTCGAGCGCCTTCTGGGTCTCGTCGTGCAGCTTGTCGACAACGGGACGCGGCGCGTTCGCCGGCAGCGACAGCCCGCCCCAGAATAGATACTCGGCATCGGGATAGCCGGCTTCCGCCACGGTCGGCACGTTCGGCAACGCGGGCGCCCGCCCCGGCGTCGACACCGCGAGCGCCACCACCTTGCCGTCGGCGATGACCGAAAGGGCCGGCGCGATGGGGAGAAAATAGAAGTCGATGCGCCCGGCCATCACTTCGGCGAACGCCTCGACCGGGCCGCGGAACGGAATGTGCTGGACGTTGATCCCCGCGGCAAGCCGCAGCCGCTCGGCGGCCATGTGCGAGGCGGAGCCGATGCCGGCGGAGGCGTAGTTCAGCGTGCCGGGTTTCGCCTTGGCCGCCGCGATCAGGTCTGCGGTCGTCTTGAAGCCCTTCGAAGGTGCGGCCACCAACACGCTCGGCTGGATGCCGAACAGAACCACCGGTGCGAAATCGCGGATGGGGTCGTAGGGCAGGGTCTTGTGCAGCACGACCTGCGAGCTCAGCGATGAAGAGTGGAGCAGGGCCGTGTAGCCGTCCGGCTCGGCCTTGGCGACGACCGCGGCGCCGAGCACTCCTCCGCCGCCGGGACGGTTCTCGATGACGAAGGATTGGCCGATCCGGCGCGAGACCTGGTCGAGCACGATGCGCCCGACGATGTCGTTGGCATTGCCCGCGCTGAACGGGCTGATCACCTGCACCGCCCGCGTGGGCCACTCCTCCGCACCGGCGGCGGCCGTTGCGAATGCGAGAGCGAAGCCGGCGATGGCGCCGCCCAACGCGCGAATGAACGTCATGTCGAACCTCCCTGGATGTGCACTCGAAGTTCTGGCGACCTCGTTGTGCGCTGTCGTATCCGGCACCGGCGGGGCATGGCCGGGAAGATCTTCGCCAGCTGACCCCGCCTGCAGTCGTCAGGGTGGCCCGTTTCCGCTGCATTGGCAACGCAGCTCGGGGTGCGGTAGCGTCCTAATTTGAATTGGACCGCATTAGTCGGCCCTTTAGGTCTGCCGCCTGACGCCGCCCCGGATCGGCCGCGTCCAATGCTCCTCCCTGGCCGGCGTTCACAACTCCATTCTCGTCCACGTGATCCCAGCAATGACTGCACGAGACCCCGCGCGTTACGCCGCCTATGGTGGCCCACGGGACGGATCGGCTATGGTCGCTGGAGGAATTGGTGGGGTGCACATCCCCCGGTAGGAGATTGCCATGGCGAATCTGGAGCAATGTATTTGCCCAATCCAAAACCATGGTCATGAGCCGGGCAAATGCCCTAATCCGGCAACGGAGGCTAACAATCTATGTGGGCATTGCCACGCCAAGGCCCAGGAACTTCTCGAGACGCAAAGATCGGTCCCTGATGAATCGGTCTTCTGAACTTCAAATTGGGACACTACCCGGGATTCCATGCTGCGATCCTGCCCGGCAGCCAAGGTTTCTGCGAGGAGACCGGCGGGCCACGAGGGCGGTGTCGCGGACTTATCC
>JBAUOM010000284.1:0-5005 GCA_049579765.1 Xanthobacteraceae bacterium | reverse complement strand
TTGCGGGAATTCGTCGAGATAGCGGTCGACCGGATAGTGCACGCCGCGGCCGTGCTCGTCCCTGATCCATCCTTCCGCGGCGCACGCCGAGGTGAAGCTCGTGAGATTGGCGATCAGCAAGCTGCCGCCGGTCCTCAGGACGCGCACCATCTCGCCGATCGCCGCGCGAAAATCCGCTATGTCGATGAGCGTGAGATAACTCACGACCAGGTCGAATTGGCCGTCCTCGAACTCGAGCCTTTCGGCCTTCCCGATCCGGTATTGCCCGTGAGCGTCGCGCCGCCGTGCTTCCGCGACCAGGGCGTGGGTCGGATCGACGCCAACGGCCTCGATCCCCCGCTGGCGCAACAGCCGGCAGAAGCGCCCTTCCCCGCAGCCCACGTCGAGGGCGAAACGAAATTCTCGTCCCTCCACGCGGCGAAGCATGGCGGCATCAAGGACGTGCTCGCGGCTCCAATCGCCGCGCTCGCCGAGGACCGCGACCCATGCCTCGGCGGATTCCTTCCAGCCGTCGCTCATAACGATTCGTCATCCATTCGCACGCCCGGCGTCCCATCAATCGCAAGACCAGGGCATCGACAATAGGCCGCATTGGCGCAGCCAACCATACGAGGCGGGCGCAAGCGATGGGCGGCAGGCCGCCGGCGAGGGCATTCAAGCTGAACGGGCGAACGGCTCGACGGCGACGGGACCTCTCACAGCCCCTTGATCAAGCCGGCGTCGATCAGCAGCCGATTGAAGCGCCGCGCCTCCGCCCCGTCGGCGCAGGCGTAGAACAGGCCGTTGCAGCGCTCGAGAATCCGCTTCTGCTCGGCGAAGGAAGGATCGAGCGGCAGCCCCGCCGCCTCCTGCACGACCAGCGGAAGATAGGGCCCCTCGATGGTGTCGAGCGCCGAGGAGAGGTCGACCGGTTTGAAGTTGACCGCATCGATCGCGTAATAGGTGGTGAAATAGCGCGGATCGTAGCTCATCAGGCGCCGGTTGATCGCTTCCTCGTCGAGCGCGGGCTCGAGCATGAACGAGGCGAAATCGGGCTGATGGTCGCCGTAGCGGACCACCAGGAACGGCTCGCCCGGAAACTCGCGCGCGAGCCGATCGAGCAGCCCGGCATAGTCGCGGAAACTCATGCTCTGGCGCCGCAGATACTCGTCGACCTCGAACGCGTTCCCCGGATCCTTCCAGCCCGGCGCCAGGTCGGGGCGCCAGCGGCGGTCCCAGGGGAAATGGTTCGCGGCCATATAGGCAAAGAGGAACATCGGTCCCTTGGCACGCTCGCGTTCGATCATCCGCAGCGCCACGTCGTAATAGAACCGGTCGGGCTCGACCTCGCGCGTGCCGAGCGCGCCCTGGTCGACGAATTTCTGCACGCCGGTCGTGGTCTGGAAGGCTCGTGCGCTCATGAACGCGCCCATCGCCGGATAGATCGAGAAGGTGCGGTAGCCGCACCGCCGCAGCGCCGTGGGCAGCCCGCGCTCGACACGGCCGGCGGCGATCTGCGTCACGTAATAGGCAAAGCGCCCGAACGATCGCGCGGAGAGGCCGGCGAGCACGTTGTACTCGGCGTACCAGCTCGGTCCGCCGGCGCCCTCGACAAGGAAGTGGCGGCGCTTGCCGTCGAAGGAGCGGAAGTGGCCGCCATAGTTCGCGGGGGTACGCACGCCAGGGACGGCGCGGATGTCGAAGCTCGACTCGTCGTGCACCAGCAGGATGTGCGGGGGCTTCGCCGTCGGCGCGCAGGTCGTCTGCGGCAGCATCCTCAGGCCATCGGCGATTGCCGCATCGGAATCCAGATAGCCCCGGGTCGCCAGCTCGAAGGCGGCGGTCACGCCGGAGCGCACGAATTTCGAGACGTGGCCGCCGCGCGCGAAGGTTTCCCACTCCTCGTCCGGGAAAACGAGCGCCATCCCGACCAGCGCCGCGGCGCACAGGACAAATCCCGTCACCGCGGTTCGCAGCCGCACCCGGAAACTGTCGATCCACCAGAGCAGCGCGAGCGTCGGGAGCACGAATGCGAGCGCGAGAACGACCTTGGGGAAGAGGTCGGGCCGCACCGACAGCAGGAAGCGGATCGTGTCGGCGTTGACGATCATGACGTCGAGGAAGTTCGCCGTCATCCAGATGATCTCGTATTTGAGACGCGAGAGCAGGATCAGGACGACGATCGTCAGGAGCGACAGCCCCGCCGACACGGCGGGGCGGCGCAGCACGGCGAGCCAAAAGAAATTGAGGACGCCCCAGGTGAGACAGAACACCGCCTGCGGCACGACGGCGGCTTCGCTCCAGACCATGAGGCCGAACGCCGCCACGTGCGGCGCCGCGATCAGCGCGGCACGCGCCGTGCCGCCCGGGCTCACCGCATCCGGTGCGGCCCAGCGGCTGGCCAGCGACGCAATAGACGGGGGCATGACGTACGCCCGTGCCCGGCAATGACCACCCTAACGTCCGGCACACGGACCGCCGTCAAGAAACTGCATTAATTCTGTCATTTCAAGTTCAATCAGCGCAAACGTGCCTGCCGCCGTGCCGTATCGATCCCGAGCTGCGATGAACGCTCGTTCATGGCGGCCCGCCGCCGTCACGGGGGTGGTTTCAGAACCCCTGAATCAAGCCGGCATCGATGAGGAGGCGGTTGAAGCGGCGGGCCTCTGCACCGCCGGCGCAGAGATAGAACATGCCGCCGCAGCGGCCGAGGATCTTCTTCTGCTCCACGAAGGTGGGGTCGAGCGGGACCCCCGCCCCTTCCAGCACCACCAGCGGAAGATAGGGCGCATCGAGCGTATCGAGCGCGGATGACAGATCGGCCGGCTGGAAGTTGATCCCCTCGGTCGCGTAGTACGTGGTGAAATAGCGCGGATCGCCGCGCATGATGCGCTCGGCGACCTGCCCCTCATCGAGCGCGGGGTCGATGAACTGCCTGGCAAAAAACGGCTGATGATCCCCGAAACGCACGATGAAGAACGGCTCGCCGGGAAACTCGCGGCCGAGACGCTGCTTGAATTGCGCATAGTCGCGCACGCTCATTTCCTGGCGGCGCAAATACTCGTCGATCTCGAACGGGTTGCCCGAGCTCACCCAGTCCGGCAGCAGATCGGGTCGGTAGCGGTGATCCCAAGGGAAATGGTTGGCCGCAAGGTAGACGAAGACGAAGAGCGGACCATTGGCGCGCTCGCGTGCGATCACGCGCGCGGCCCGCTCGTAGAAGAAGCCATCCGGGTAGGCTCGGCCCTCCGGCAACTGCTTGCTGTCGAGGAAATGCTCGATGCCGGTGCTGGTGTGGAAGCCGCGGGCGCCGGCAAAGGCGCCGAACCAGGAGTAAAGGCTGTAGGTCTGGTAACCGCAAGCCCGCAAGGCATGGGGCAAGCCGCGCTTGACCCGGCCGATAGCGAGGCGGGTGGCGGAGTCGGCGAAGCGGCCATAGGAGCGTACCGACAGGCCGGTGAGGACGTTGTACTCGGTGTACCAGCTCGGACCGCCCGCGCCCTCGACCACGAACGAGCGGATCTTGCCGTCGGAGGAGCGAAAGCGCGCTTGATAGTCCGCCGGAACCCTCGCGTTCGGCATCATGGTGGCGTCGAAGCTCGATTCGTCGAACACCATCACGATGTGCGGCAGCTTGCCGCTTGCACGGCATGCGCTTGCGGGCGCGAGAAAGGTCCGGCCCGCGCCGGCGGCATCGGCATCCAGCACGCCCCGTAGGCTCAGCTCGACCAGCGCGACGGCGGCAGAGCGCACGAACTTGGAGACGTATTGATGCCTGGAGAACTCGTCCTCCCGGTCGAGCGGGAGCACGAACGACAGCACCGTGAGCGCGATCAGGGAAAGGAGGACCCCCGCCAGGGCGGTGCGGCGGCGTACCCGGAACGGATCGCTCCGCCAAAGCAGGATCAGGGCCGGGATCGCGAAAACGAGCGCGAGGCCCACCTTCCAGGCGAGCCCCGGGATGATCGCCATGAGGAAGGAGAAGGTCGCGACATCGATGACCATGACGTCGGCGAACGTCGCCGTCATCATGACGATGCTCTGCTTGAACTGCGACAGCATGACCAGGATGACGATTAGCGACAGCGACAGCGCCGCCGAGGCGATCGGACGCCGCAACAGAGTGAGCCAGAAGAAGTTGAGCGCGCCCCAGGCGAGGACGAAAGCCGCCCGTGCCGCGGGCTCGATCTCGAACCAGATCAGGATGCCGAAGGCGGCGCTATGAATGGCGGCGAGGAGCCCAAGCGCGCCGGCATGCTGCCGGCCCGCGGCCGCGACGCGATTCTGCACGGATGGAATGGCGGACGGCATGACTGGGACGCACGACTTGAGGCCTGCGAGCGGGCCGCGGCCGCGCCCCGGCAGGTCCGGCGCGGAAGGCGTCATCTTTCTGCAATAAAACCGTCATGGCAAGAGGCCAGCGGCCCGAAGGCTCGAGGCCGTTGCGATGGCTGCGATCCGCGCGTCCCGGCCTTGGCGCATGGCGCCCGAAGCTCGCGCGGAGCCCAAGTGCGTTCACACGCTCCATGGCCCACCAAGAGGAGCGAGACCCTAAAGGACGCGCCATGGCGCAAGGCAGGGCGGTCTGCCCCGCGCGGCATGAACCCGAATGCCGCTTCCGCTCCCTCCGGGCCGAGCTCTATCTGCTGGCGGCAGCGCGCTTGACGAAGCGGTCGTCGAAGGTCTTGGCCAGATCGATCTTGGCAACCCTGAGCTCCTCGTCGAAGGCGAGCAGCATGTCGGCCGCCGACTGCATGCCGGCCGCGGGGATGACGCCGGTGAGCGAATAGACCGGCTTGTTGGCCTTGACGGCGGCGACGTAGAGCGCCTTGTCGCCGAGGAAATATGTTTCCGGCACGGTGGCGGCGATCTCCTCGGGCGTCGCCTTTTCCAGCCACTTGAGCGTCTTGTAGAAGGCGTTGACCAGCGCCTGCACGGTGTTCGGGATCTTGTCGATGAATTCCTGCTTCAGATAGAGCACTGCAGCAGGGCTCGAGCCGCCGCAGATCGCGCGGGTGCCCTCCTC
>JBAUOM010000283.1:0-8873 GCA_049579765.1 Xanthobacteraceae bacterium | reverse complement strand
CGGCGGGATAATGGCGATGACGCTCGCGCAGGCCCACGGCGGCGAGCTCGCGCACGGCGCGCTCCTGCGCGTCGTCGAGGCCGGCGAGCTCCAGCGGCACGGCGACGTTCTCCAGCGCCGTCATGGTGGGAATGAGGTGGAATGACTGGAACACGATGCCGACATTGCGCCCGCGGAAGCGCGCCAGCGCGTCCTCGCCGAGCGCGCCGAGCGCCTCGCCCGCCACCACGACCGAGCCGGTGTCGGCGCGCTCCAGACCCGCCATGACCATGAGCAGGGTCGATTTGCCGGACCCCGACGGGCCGACGAGGCCGACCGCCTCGCCGCGTCCTATATGCAGGTCGATGTCTTTGAGGATATGAACGCGGGCCGCGCCGCGTCCGAGCGACAAGTTGACGCCGCCGAGCGCGATCGCCGGGCCCGCGCGCCCCAACCCCGAGGTGTCGTGCATGTTGCGTTGCTCGTTGCTGCCTGTGCTCGCGGCGGGGCCGGCGCTGCCCAGGTCATATGGGGACTGCCCGGCGCGGGTCCAGACGCTTGTGCTGGTTGTAGCGGTGCTGGCTCTCGCCATGCTGCCGTGCGCGCATGCCGCCGCCGCCGATCGTCCGGTGCGGATCGTGGCCTTGGGCGACTCGCTGACCGCGGGCCTGGGCCTGCCCGTCGACAGCACCTTCCCGGCGAAGCTCGAAAAGGCACTCAAGGCCAAGGGGCTCGCGGTCGAGGTCAGCAATGCCGGGGTCTCCGGCGACACCACCGCGGGTGGCCTCGCACGCCTGGACTGGTCGGTGCCGGCGGGCACCGATGCGGTCATCGTCGAACTCGGTGCCAACGACATGCTGCGCGGGATCGACCCCAAGGTGACCCGGCGGGCGCTCGAGGAGATCGTGCGCCGCCTGAACGAGCGGCGCATCGCTGTCCTGCTCGCCGGCATGCGGGCGGCGCCCAATCTCGGCCCCGACTACGGACGCGAGTTCGAGGCCATCTATTCCGACCTCGCCGCCCGCAACGACCTGCTGCTATATCCTTTCTTCCTCGACGGGGTCGCCGCCGAGGCCAAGCTCAACCAGCACGACGGGCTGCATCCGACCGCCGCCGGCGTCGATGCGATCGTCGCCCGCATCCTGCCCAAGGTGGAGGAACTCGTGGCCCGCGCGCGCGACCGGCGCGTCATGTGAATGCCATTCGAAGCGTGCGAATCTGCCCGAGTTGCCCTATATGGAGATTCGAGCGTTCCGATCTTGCCATGCCCCGCCTCTTCACCGGTCTCGAAATTCCTTCCGACATCGGTCGGTCGCTGGCCACTTTGCGCGGCGGATTGCCCGGCGCGCGCTGGATCGACCCGGAGAACTACCATGTGACCTTGCGCTTCGTCGGCGACGTCGACGACGTCGTCGCGCACGAGATCGCGTCGATGCTGGGACGGGTGCGGCGCGAGGCATTCGAGCTCCGCATCGAGGATTTGATATCGTTTGGCGGGCGCAAGCCGCGCGCGATCGTGGCCACGCTCGGACCGGCGCAGGCGCTGATGGAGCTGCAGGCCGAGCACGAGCGGCTGATGCAGCGGGTCGGGCTGGAGCCGGAAGGACGCAAATACATCCCGCATGTGTCGCTGGCGCGGCTGCGCGAATCGTCGAGCCGGAAGGTCGCGGACTATCTGGCGCTGCGCGCCCCGTTCCGCTCGCCGCCGTTCAAGGTCTCGCGTTTCGTGCTGTTCTCCTCGCGCGCCTCGATCGGCGGCGGGCCCTATGTGGTCGAGGCGGCCTATCCGCTGGCGGTGGAGCAGATGACGGCCGTCAGATGACGATGTCGGAGACCCTGGAGCGTCTTGCCGACATCGGACAGCTGCGCCCGGATTAAACAGCTGCGCCCGGATCACACCGGCCTGAGCAGACGCGACTGCACGTCGAACATGGCGGTCGCGAAACCGTGCCCGTCGGCGAGAACCTCGCGCAGCAATGACAGCGGCGTCGGCCGCGGCGTTGTCACTTCGCCCACCACGCTGGAAAAATCGAAGCTCAATTCGGCGTCGAATTTGCGGGCGAGCTGCTGCATGCGCTTGTTGTCGGCAAGGCACGCCATGTGCAGGAACTTGATGCCGCGATTGCGAGCGGCGAGCAGCGTGCGTTCGAGCAGGAGCGAACCGACGCCGTGGCTCTGCCACGGCTTCTCGATCGAGAAGGCGGCTTCCGCCTCGCGCATCAGCGGCGCGCCGATCGGCCGCAGCTCGGCGGTGCCGCGCAGCGTGCCGTCGACGAAGAAGCCGTGGAGGAGCGCGTCGATGCTGAAGGCAATCTCGGCATAGCCGCGCACGAACTCGTCGGAGACCGCGCCCGCGAAGCGATTGCGCCGGCTGTCGGGATCGAGACGCAGCAGATGGTCGCGATAGATGTCGGCTTCGCCGATCCACAATTTGCGGATGACGGCGCCGTGCGGGAGCGGATCGCGCATCGCGGCACTCCTGATCATGAATCGCCCCCGCGAATCAGTCCCATATATTGCGATGCAATAGGGCATGCGCAATGGTTCTGGAACCGCCTTGTAAAAACATAACCGTATGAATATTATCGATAATATAGACATAGCAGCCATGCGCTAGGTACCCTTTGGGGCCGATCGGGGTGCCTCCATACCGCATTGCACCATGGGTTGTGCCGGCCCGATCCCGCCTGCGGTGGGGGACTTGGCCGTGTATCGGCCGCGGGCGGAATCGCAGCCAGCACCGCGTGACCCCGACAGCGCTCCCGCGGAGTTGCCGCCTGCCGGCGCGCGCGGCGGCGCGCTCGAAAGTTCGGCTTGCGGGCGGGGATGCAGGGCCGCTATCTCATCGCCGCTCGCTTCGACCTGCCCCACTCATACGTGTTCATCCGCTCATGTCGGCTTCCGTTTCGGTGCAGTACGCGACCCGCGTCGCCACTGGAAAGATCGAGCGCGACGAGGCCCAGGAGGCGGCCGTCGCCAAGCTGGCGCTGCTCGAAAGGCGGCTCGCCGAACATCGACTCGCGCATAAATCGTCTTCGCTCGGCTGGTTGTTCGGAGCGCGCGCGCAGGAGGCCGGTCCGATCCAGGGACTCTACCTCTTCGGCGACGTCGGCCGCGGCAAGACCATGCTGATGGATCTGTTCTTCGCGGCATCGCCGGTGGTACGCAAGCGCCGCGCGCATTTCCATGAATTCATGCTCGACGTGCACGAGCGCATCTATGCGTTGCGGCAGAAGGCGAAGCTCGGCGAGACCAACGGCGAGGATCCGATCGCCCTCGCCGCCGCCGCCATCGCGCACGAGACCGAGTTGCTCTGCTTCGATGAATTCCACGTGACCGACATCGCCGATGCCATGATTCTCGGAAGGCTGTTCAAGCGGCTGTTCGAGCTCGGTGTGGTGCTGGTCGCCACCTCGAACGTGCCGCCGGGCGAGCTCTACCAGGACGGGCTCAACCGCGCGCTGTTCCTCCCGTTCATCGCGCTGATCGAGGAGCACATGGAAATCGTGGAGCTGCGCGCCCGCGCCGACTTTCGGCTGGAAAAGCTCGGCGGCGCGCCGGTGTGGTACGTTCCCGCCGACCGCGCCGCGGAGGCCGCGCTCGACGAGACCTGGCGGCGGCTGACCGCCGGCCATGCGGGCGAGGAACTGGATCTGACGCTGAAGGGACGCGCGATCCGCGTGCCGCGCGCGAGCATGGGGGTGGCGCGGTTCTCGTTTCGCGACCTGTGCCAACAACCGCTCGCGGCAGCCGACTATGTCAAGATCGCGCACCAGTTCCACACTCTCATACTCGATCGTATTCCAGCGATGGACTACGAGCAGCGCAACGAGGCCAAGCGCTTCATCATCCTGATCGACACGCTGTACGACAACGCGGTCAAACTCGTCGCCTCGGCCGCGGCCGAGCCGGGCGCCCTCTATCGGGCGGCCGACGGTTTCGAGGCGGCCGAGTTCAACCGCACGGCCTCGCGCCTGATCGAGATGCGCTCGCAAGCCTATCTGGCGCTGCCGCACGGCCACGCCGCCGCCTCGGGATCGAGCGATGGGCTGGTGGAGACCTGACGAACCGCGGACGCGGCCGGCGACGATGGCTTGTCTCCTCTGCGCCCTCGGTCGTCCGTCATTCCGCCTTAACGCCGGCCGCCTTCACGATCGGCGGCCAGCGCCGGACCTCATCGCCGAGGAACGCGGCATACTCCGCCGGTGACCAGATTTGCGGCTCGAAGCCGAGCTTCGCCATGCTGGCGCGGAGCTCCGGTGTCTGCATGGCTTCGTTGATCTCGGCGTTGAGCTTGACGATGATGTCGCTGGGCGTGCCGGCGGGCGCCAGCAGCCCCGCGGAGAATATCAGCGCGAGTTGCGGCAGACCGCTTTCGGTCATGGTCGGGACGTCAGGGAGGTCTTTGTTCCGCGTCTGCGTGGTGACCGCGAGCGCCCTGACCTTGCCCTGTCGAATGAGCGGCAGCAGCGTCGCCGTGGTCCCGAAATTCATGTCGATGCGGCCGCCCAGCATGTCGGTGATGGCCTGGGCGCCGCCTTTGTAGGGAATGCTCGCGATATCCGTGCCGGTGACGGCCTTGAACGACTCGCCCAGGATCTGCGGCAGCGTTCCCAGCCCAAAGCCGAAATTGAGCTTGCCGGGATTGGCCTTGGCGTAGGCGATGAATTCCGCGACGGTCCGGGCCGGGATGGACGGCGCGATCACCAGCACTTGCGGCGTATGCGCCAGCATCGCCACCGGCACGAAGCTCCGCAGCGGGTCGTAGTCGAGGTTTTGGTAGAGCGAGAACGACAGGATGAAGCTGGTCGCGCCGATGAGCAGGGTGTAGCCGTCGGGCTCGGCGCTCGCCGCCAGCTTGGTTCCGAGCGTGGTGCCGGCACCTGGCCGGTTGTCGATGACGATGCTCTGCCCGAGACGCGCCGAGACGTGTTGGGTGACGACCCGGGCCAGCACGTCGACCGGCGATCCCGGCGTATAGGGCACGATCAGTTTGATCGGTTTGACCGGATAGGTCTGGGCGCCGGCCGCCGTCGCCCAGATCGCAAGCATCGCCGCCGCAAGAGCTCTTCGGCCCGGCATGTTGGAATCCTCCTTGTGCCGGCGATATTAGAGCACGTCGGGCCGAACCGGTATCGGCGCGTGCCGGCGGCTTGAACGGCGGGGGAGAAAAGGTCTATGACCCATCCCGCCGGACTCTCCTCCCCATCCGAGGTTCTCCCCCACATGGCGCGTCCCAAGATTGCTCTGATCGGTGCCGGCCAGATCGGCGGCACGCTCGCCCATCTCATCGGCCTCAAGGAGCTCGGCGACGTGGCGCTGTTCGACATCGCCGAAGGGATTCCGCAGGGCAAGGCGCTCGATCTCGTGCAGTCCTCGCCGGTCGACGGGTTCGATGCGCAGTTTACCGGCACCAATGCCTACGACGCGATCGCGGGCTCCAGCGTCTGCATCGTCACCGCCGGGGTCCCGCGCAAGCCGGGCATGAGCCGCGACGATCTGCTCGGGATCAATCTCAAGGTGATGGAGCAGGTCGGTGCCGGCATCAGGAAATATGCGTCGGGCGCGTTCGTGATCTGCATCACCAATCCGCTCGACGCGATGGTTTGGGCGCTGCAGAAGGCGTGCGGCCTGCCGAAGCATATGGTGGTCGGCATGGCGGGGGTGCTCGACTCCTCGCGCTTTCGCTTCTTCCTCGCCGACGAGTTCAACGTCTCGGTCGAAGACGTGACCGCTTTCGTGCTGGGCGGTCACGGCGACAGCATGGTGCCGCTGATCCGCTATTCCACCGTGGCCGGCATTCCGCTGCCCGATCTCGTCAAGATGAAATGGACCACGCACGCGCGGCTCGACGAAATCGTCCAGCGCACGCGCGACGGCGGCGCCGAGATCGTCAACCTGCTCAAGAGCGGCTCGGCGTTCTATGCGCCGGCGGCCTCCGCCGTGGCCATGGCGGAGAGCTTTCTCAAGGACAAGAAGCGCGTGCTGCCCTGCGCCGCCTACCTCAACGGCGAATACGGGATCAAGGATCTCTATGTCGGTGTGCCTACCGTGATCGGCGCGAAGGGGGTCGAGCGCATCGTCGAAATCCAGCTCAACGGCGCCGAACGCGCCATGTTCGAGCACTCGGCCGAGGCGGTCGCAAGCCTGGTCGATGCCTGCAAGAAGATCGCACCCAACCTCGCCGATTGATGAGGTCGTGTTCCGGCCGCGCTCCGCAAGAGCGATGCCCTTGAGCTTGAGCAGGCCGCGCAAGTCTCGCCGCGGGCGCTCCGCCGCATCTCGGATACGTGAGAGAGCCGCATGAACATCCACGAATACCAGGCCAAGGCGGTGCTGCGGGAGTTCGGCGTGCCGGTGCCGCGCGGGCATGCCGCCTTCTCGGTCGAGGAGGCGGTCAAGGCCGCCGGCGACCTCGCCTCGCCGGTGCTCGTCGTCAAGGCGCAGATCCACGCCGGCGGGCGCGGCAAGGCCGGCGGCGTCAAGGTGGTGAAGTCGAAGGAGGAGGTGCGCAGGGAGGCCGAGCGCCTGCTCGGTTCGGTCCTCGTCACCCATCAGACCGGCCCGCACGGCAAGCAGGTGCACCGGCTCTACATCGAGGAAGGCTCGGCGATCGACCGCGAGTTCTATCTCTCCGCGCTCGTCGACCGCGAGACCTCGCGCATCGCTTTCGTGGTTTCTACCGCTGGCGGCATGGAGATCGAGGAAGTCGCGCGCAAGCACCCCGAGCAGATCGTGACGTTTGCCGTCGATCCCGCGACCGGGATCATGCCGCACCACGGGCGGCTCGTCGCGCAGACGCTCGGGCTGCACGGCGATCTCGCCAAGCAGGCGCAGAACCTGGTGACGAAGCTCTACTCCGCGTTCGCCGCCAAGGACATGAGCCTGCTCGAGATCAATCCGCTGGTCGTCACCAAGACCGACCAGCTCGTCTGCCTCGACGCCAAGGTCGGTTTCGACGACAACGCGCTCTACCGCCATCCCGACATCGTGGCCCTGCGCGACCTCAGCGAGGAGGACGACAAGGAGATCGAGGCGTCGAAATACGATCTCAACTACGTCGCGCTCGACGGCACCATCGGGTGCATGGTCAACGGCGCCGGCCTCGCCATGGCGACCATGGACATCATCAAGCTCTACGGCGAGGCGCCGGCGAACTTCCTCGACGTCGGCGGCGGCGCCAGCAAGGAGAAGGTCGCGGCCGCCTTCAAGATCATCACCGCCGATCCCAAGGTGACGGGGATCCTGGTCAATATTTTCGGCGGCATCATGAAATGCGATGTGATCGCCGAGGGCGTGGTCGCGGCGGTCAGGGACGTTGGGCTGCGGGTGCCCTTGGTGGTGCGGCTCGAAGGCACCAACGTCGAGCTCGGCAAGGAGATCATCCGCAAGTCCAACCTGGATGTCACCCCCGCCGACGATCTCGACGACGCCGCGCAGAAGATCGTCAAGGCGGTGAAGGGATCGTAGCGGTGCCGGAGCTGCTTGGGCTGATCATCTCAGTAGTAGCCGCCGGCTACGTTGCCGTGCTTCTCATGCCTTGCCTTATTCATCTGTTTTTCGGGCCGCGACCTGGATTGAGGGTGGCCGTAATTGAACTAGCTCTCTTCATCGCTGGGATCGTTTGGTGCATTTATATGTCGCTCCTCGCGTGTCTTCCACTAGATGGAGAGGCGAAGCGCGATGGAACTATCAATGCACGGGACACGTGCGAGGACGCAGGAGTGTATTTTGTCTTCGTCGTTGGCCCCTTGATTATCGGAATATTGATCAACGTCTTGTCTGCGTCTTGGCTGACTCGAAAGCTCAGCACGAATTGCGCCTTTGGAACGCGAGCAGATTTATGAGCATCCTCATCGACAAGAGCACCAAGGTGATCTGCCAGGGGTTCACCGGCAAGAACGGGACCTTCCATTCCGAGCAGGCCATCGCCTACGGCACCAAGATGGTCGGCGGCACCTCGCCGGGCAAAGGCGGCACCATCCATCTCGGGCTGCCGGTGTTCGAGACCGTTGCCGAGGCCAAGCAGAGGACCGACTGCGACGCGAGCGTGATCTACGTGCCGCCCGCGGGCGCGGCGGACGCGATCTGCGAGGCGATCCAGGCGGAGATCCCGCTCATCATCTGCATCACCGAGGGCATCCCGGTGCTCGACATGGTGAAGGTCAAGCGCGCGCTGTCGGGCTCAAAGTCGCGCCTGATCGGGCCCAACTGCCCCGGGGTGATGACCGCGGGCGAATGCAAGATCGGCATCATGCCCGCCAACATCTTCAAGCCGGGCAAGGTCGGCATCGTGTCGCGCTCGGGCACGCTCACCTACGAGGCGGTGTATCAGACGACCCGCGAAGGGCTCGGCCAGACCACCGCGGTCGGCATCGGGGGTGATCCGGTGAAGGGCACCGAGTTCATCGAGGTGCTGGGCATGTTCCTGGCCGACACGGTGACCGAGGCCATCATCATGATCGGCGAGATCGGCGGCGCTGGCGAGGAAGACGCCGCCCAGTTCCTCATCGACGAGGCCAAGCGCGGCCGTAAGAAGCCCATGGTCGGCTTCATTGCCGGCCGCACCGCTCCGCCCGGCCGCCGCATGGGCCACGCCGGCGCCGTCATCTCCGGCGGCAAGGGCGACGCCGACTCCAAGATCGCGGCCATGGAGGCTGCCGGCATCAAGGTGTCGCCGTCGCCGGCGCGGCTGGGCAAGACCCTGGGCGACTTGTTGCGGGGCTAGCGCGTCCGTCGAGCAACGGCACGCGGGTATAAATTCTCCGAAAAATCGCGCTTGGTGACCTACCCAGGTGCCGCCCGGGGATCAGTTTACCAGTGGGTGTGGCCGGCAGGTCACAGCTTATTCCGAGGCTCCGGGCTAGGATCGGGTTGGGTACGCGGAGGGCGTA
>JBAUOM010000282.1:0-6407 GCA_049579765.1 Xanthobacteraceae bacterium | reverse complement strand
GCAGCGCTGCGCCGCCGCCGACATCGACCTCGTATTCCACGCTGCCGCCTTGAAACGCGCAAGCGCTGACCCGACCCGGGAGAACGTTGCGATCATCCGTCGGCGGCAACGCACTGACGGTGAGATTTTCCGGCCGCAACACCACGTCGACCCTGGCGCCCGGCTGATGCTGGCTGACGAGCGTCAGATGGTGCCCGCCGCCGTCGAGCACGATGCGCATGCGACCCTCCCCCTCGTGCGCTTCGATGCGACCCGCGAGCACGTTGGCGGCACCGAGGAAACGCGCGACGAACAGGCTGGCCGGGCGACTGTAGACATCGGCGGGTGTCCCCTCCTGCACGATGCGACCCTCCTCCATCACCGCCACCTGGTCGGAGAGCGCGAGCGCCTCGACCTGGTCGTGCGTGACGAACAACGCGGTGATGCCGATTTGCCGGATCAGCGTCGCGAGCTCGCGGCGCATGCTGTCGCGTAGCCGCGCGTCGAGATTGGATAGCGGCTCGTCGAGCAGGAGGAGGCTCGGCCGCCGCGCGATCGCTCGCGCCAGCGCCACCCGCTGCTGTTGTCCGCCGGAGAGCCGGGTCGCCGGCCGGCGCGCCATGGCCTGCATGCCGACGAGCGCGAGCACGTCCATGACTCGTTTCTCGATCTCCGCTTTCCCGAGGCGGGGGCGCGCCACTTCGAGTGAGTAGGCGACATTGCCGAAGACGTCGAGATGAGGCCAGATCGCATAGGACTGAAATACCATCCCGATCGAGCGCTCGTGCACCGGCACGAACACATCCCGGCCCGACACTACGCGTCCGCCGATCGCGATCGAGCCCTGCTCGGCCTGCTCGAGCCCGGCGACGCAGCGCAGAATCGTGGTCTTGCCGCAACCGCTCGGACCGAGCAGCGCGTAACACTGCGCGGGCGCCACGGAAAAGCTCACGCCATCGACGGCTTTGACCGCGCCGTCGTGGCTGACGAAGGACTTCGTGAGGTCCGACACAGTCAACATGCTCAGTCCGCGAGCGAGCGGCGCACCAGCACCCGGCGCACAACGAAAATGACCGGCAGCGCGACCGCGATGACGATCGATGCTAGCGCGGCGGACGGCGCCGGCTGGCCGGATTGGAACAGTTGCCACAGCAGCACGGACAGGACCACGTTGTCCGGGGTGTAGAGCACAAGCGGAATGGTGAACTCGCGCACGCCCACGATGAAGAGCAGAACGAAGCCAGCGGAGAGCGTGGGCAGCATCAACGGAACGAGGATACGCCGCTGCGTCGCGATCCAGCGCGCACCCGATGCAGCCGAGGCCTCTTCCAGCTCCGGGTGAATCTGCAGGAAGCCGGCGCGCGCAAGCCGCGTGGTGGTGGCGAAGCGGTAGGAATAAGCGATGATGAGGATCGCTACCGTGCCGTAGAGACCGATGGGCAGCGACAGATAAAACAGCATCACTCCGAGGCCGGCAATGACGGCAGGAATTCCGACCGACAGCACCGAGACGAAATCAAGCACGTGTCGGAACCTGCTCCGGGAACGCGAGATGATCCATCCGAGCAGCATGCCGATGGCAGTCACGATCAGCGCCGATGCGAACGCCACCAAGAACGTATTGCGCAAGCCCAGCCAGAACGCTTGGCTGGCGAGAAGCCGGCGATAGGCCTCGAGACTGAAATCGGCCGCCGTCGCGGCGAGCGGCAGCGTGTAGCCGAAAAAACTCGTCCACAGCAGAACGGCGGCGGGCAGGACTGCGGCGAGACCGACGTAGACGCTGAGCAGGGCGAGCGCAGGAAATCGCCAGCCGCCGAGCGGCAGGCGCCGCTGCCGATAGCCTTTGCCGGTCATCGTGACGAAGCTGTCCGCGCGCTTGATCAAGCGGTTGTACACAAGAAGCAGGAGCACGCCGAGTAGCAGGAACGGCAGTGACAGCGCCGCCGCGCCGCCGTAGTTGGGCAGGCTCGACAACGGGTTGAGCTCGAAATAGATGCGGTAGCTGAACACGTTGATCTTCGCCGGCAGACCGATGATCAGCGGCAGCTCGAACTGCTCAGCAGTGACCAATGTGATCAACACCAGCGGCGCTAGCAGTCCCGGCAGCAGCACCGGCAGCGTGACTCGGCGGAACGTGGTGAGTGGGGATGCGCCCGATGTTCCGCTCGCTTCTTCCAGCGCCGGGTCCATGGCGCGCAGCGTGGCACCGAGCAGCAGGAACACGAACGGCGTCGAGGCCAGGGCCTGACACAAGATCAGCCCGCCCATGCTGAAGACATCGATCGGTCCCGGGCCTTCGAGTCCGAGCGCCGCCCGCACCATCAGATTGAGCCAACCCGCGTTCGGCCCCATCAGAAAGATCCAGGCGATGGCCAGAACCGGGGTGGGCACCAGCAATGGAAAGAGAATGAGCGAGAACCAGATTTCACGTCCGGGCAAATCGGTACGCTCGACCAGCCAAGCGAGGCCCAATCCGATGGCAAAAACGACCACGACCGTGCCGGCGACGAAAACGAAGGTATCCGGCAGAATGCGCGTGGTTACGACCGGATCGGTGAGCAGCGCGCGGACATGTTCGATCGTCCAGCGCGCTCCGGGCTCGAACGGAAGATAGTCGGCGGGGCCGCGGAAGGCGGCGAACAGCAGCATCAGCAGCGGTACCGCGATCAGAAAGATGGCGCCAGCCACGCCGCCGGCGAGCACCAGCTTGGCGGCCACGTCGAGATTGTCGGCTCGGTGCATGCGGCGAGAGCCTACGGGGCCGTCCGGCGAAACGGAACAAGGTTCGCGGCGGTGGGCGCCGTACGCCGAACCCCACGCAGCGAGAGGAGCCAATGCAAGGATGCGGCTCAGCGCGATTGTCCGGTCAAGATGGCGGCGGCACGTCCGAACAGCGCCTCGCGAGCGCTCATGTTGTCGGGGCGATCCCAGACCACCTGCAGCCTGCCGGAATGGAGCTCCCGCGCCAGCGCGTCGTCGGAGGTGGGACCGTAATCCGCCTGCGACGTTGCCTGCAGGCGTGCGGCTTTTCCCTCGGCAGTCGCGAGAAAACCGGCGAGCAGCCGAGCGGCGTTCGGATGCGGCGCATTCTTCATGATGGTCGCGCCGAATTGCCCGACCACGACCGGCTGCGGCACCACCTGGCTCACCGGGAGACCCTCGGCGGCCACGGCACGAATGAGAGAATCGATCTCCCCGAATGCATAGAGACGCTCGCCCGATTGCAACAAGGATTCGCGCGGCGCGCGCGTGAGCAGAACATTCGTTCTGGCCACGATGTCGCGCGCGAACTGCAGTGCCCTCTCCTCGCCCCAGGCCAGGCCCAAGCCCCCGATCAGCCGCGGCAGCAAGAACGCGCTGGACACGCCCTTGCCCCTGTAGCGCTCGTCGAGAATATCCGCCCAATTCTTCGGGGCGTCGACCTCCTTTACCAGCTTGTTGTTGTAGGCCACGGTGTAGACGACGTTGCTGGTGTAGGCCATCTTACCGTCGAATGCGACGTTGCGCTTGTCGATGCCGAACGGTGCCCAATCGACGACCGTCAGCAAATCTCGCTGCACCACCGGCAGCGTTCCCGTCAGCGAGTTCTGATAGACGTCGACCTGGTGCCGGCCGGCGCGCGCCTCCGCAATCGCCTTCACTGCGATATCGTTGTCGCCCAGGAACTGCACTTCGATGCCGGGAAAGACCTTGCCGAAGGCCGCCGGGATCCACTCAACCTCGCGCCGCTGCGTACCCCAGATGATGACCTGCCCTTCTCGCTTGGCGGCCGTGTAAAGCTCCTTGACTGTGCCCTGGTCGAGGGACTGCGCGCAGGTCGCACCGGACACGAACGCGGTCGCAAGCGCTGCCGCCCCGGTGACGATTGCCGACGCAAGGCCAAGCCAGCGTGCCATGGTCATCCCTCCCGTTGATCGATGTGCGACGGTTGTCCCGTCGTCGGTCATGTCATGTATTTAGCAGCTCGGCGGCCTTCGCGTCGCTGCGATCCAGAATGTAGTTGCCGGCTTCGAACACGACCGGCGGCGCCGCGGGATCGAAGCTCACGCCGACGGGATCGCTGCCAGCCGCGACCGCGTCCAGCTGCCGCTGCAGCAGGCGGCGCAGCATCACGACCCCTCGGTCGCTGGTCGCGAGGTGCTCGTCGGAATGCAAGGTGATCGCTCCCTGGCCGACCTGCGCCTCCCAGTCGCCGGGGAATTGCTGATGCTCCTGTGGTGTCAGTTCGGCCCAGAGCTTGCCGTTCATGCGCGAGCGCTTGGCTCCGAGCTCGCCCTTGGTCCTGACCTTGCCCGCCACGTAGATGCGGAAATGGGTGTCGTCGATAGGCAACGTCCAGCCAAGGGATTCGACGCCCGCATAGCGTTCGACCCGCGGATTGGGAACCACCCGCAGCGTCGGCAGCGCCGCCTCCGTCACCCGGTAGTGGACGCGCCCATCGTCGAGCACGCGGGCGGAGATCGTCTTCACCCCGACCGGCGAATACTCCCATTTCACCTTCGGCATGATGCCCATCTGCGCCACGAATTGCACGCCGCTGAACGCGCCATGCAAGATAGGGACGTGAAATGCGTCCGGAACGTTTTCGTAATGCTGGAGCCAGTTGCACGGCACGACGGTGCCGCCGCCCGAACCGATGCTGCTGTCGTCAGCTTCGATCATCTCGCCTGGTTCGAGCGTTTCCAGGCATGCGTATCGCGGCAGCACCGGTTTCTTCTCCGGCGGACCCATATAGGCGAAGATCAGTCCGTAGCGCTCCTCGACGGGATACCACGGCTGGCGCACGCGGTCGCGTTTGAGCCCGCCTTCGGGCTCGCACGGCTGTTCCAGGCAGTGGCCGTGCGTGTCGAACAGCCAGCCGTGGTAGCAGCAACGGATGCCGCGCTCCTCCACGCGGCCGTAATAGAGCGTGGTGCCGCGATGGCAGCAGCGCGCCTCGAGGAGGCCGGCCCGCCCGCGCCCGTCGCGAAACAAAATGAGGTCTTCGCCGAGCACGCGCACGGTTTTGGGCGGCGCGCCGGCATCGGCGGTGAGCCCGATCGGATGCCAGTAGCGCCGCAGCAATTCGCCCATCGGCTTGCCGCGGCCGACCTCGGTCAAGGCGGCGTTGTAAGTCGAGGGCCTGCGTGTGTAGCCGGTGCCGACGTCGATTACCTCGCCTGTCATTGCACCTCTCCCCGGGACACGGCGGTTCTTTGCGATCAGCATGAGCTTAAATTTGACAAAGTCAACTTAAGCTGCTTGGACGATCCGCAACGGCGAGACTCGGCCATGGGAAAAGCTCAAGCCAACCGCCGCGGCAACGGCGAGCGTGCGAGACATCGGCCGAGAAGGCCCGGCGCCGACATCGCCGCAAAGCCGAGCGACCTCGTCTCCTCCAAGGTGATCAGGCTCGCCAATATCCTGCGCCGCAGTTCGACCCTGGTCTATGGCCGCCGCTTCGGCCTGTCGCATGTCGAATGGCGCATCGTCGCGCTGGTGGGAGAACACGCACCGCTTTCGCTCAACGCCCTGGCCGAGTTCATGGGCCTCGATCGCGGTCAGACCTCCCGCGGCGTGAGCGCGCTGGTTGCGCGGCGCGTCGTTCTGCGAGAATACCGGCGCGACGGTCGCGGGCTCCACATCACGCTCACCGCCCGCGGCGTACAGATCTATGGCGGGCTGATGAATTCCGCGCGCGAACGCAACGGCGTGCTGCTGCGTGGTATGAGCGCGGCCGAGACGCGCGGGTTTTTCGACGTCCTGGACCGGTTGACCGGGCTCGCGACGGCGATCCTCGAACGCGAACGGAACTCGCACTAGCCTCGGTTCTCGCGTTCGTCATCTATCTTGCCGGGCCGCAGCGCGCGCTCGCCCGCACGCGCGTGCAGTTCCCGTGGAGAATGGGTGAACGGGAGGCTCAGTTCCGCCACGTTTCATCCGCGCCAGGCACCGAATGCTCGCGCGCGTGGGCAGCAGCCCCTGGATGCGATCAGCGCGCGAATCGACCTCGCGTACTTGCGATTTCCATATTAGAATTCGACCAAGCTATCCTTGGCCTTCGCGCGCGGCATGCCGAGGGGCTGCCGGCGCACTCATCGTCCCTTGCCTCGGGGATTCACCGGAGATCTGCACATGGCTGCTCTTAGCGTGAATGGAACGATCCATCAGGTCGATGCCGACCCCAACACTCCGCTGCTGTGGGTATTGCGGGAGCATGTCGGGCTGACCGGCACCAAATACGGTTGCGGCATCGCCCAATGCGGCGCCTGCACCGTCCATGTCGACGGCGTCGCGATGCGCTCGTGCTCGCTGCCGTTGAGCGCGGTCGAAGGCAAGAAGATCACCACCATCGAAGGACTGGCGCAGAACGGCGTGCTGCACAAGGTGCAGAAGGCCTGGCTCGAGCACGACGTGCCGCAATGCGGCTATTGCCAGTGCGGGATGAT
>JBAUOM010000281.1:0-1822 GCA_049579765.1 Xanthobacteraceae bacterium | reverse complement strand
GTGCTGTCATCGTATTTTCATTATTATCACAAGGCCAGGACGCATCTCTCGCTCGACAAGGATTGTCCGGAGACCCGGCCCGTACACCGACCTGCTGCGGGCAAGATCATCGCGTTCCCCGAGGTCGGAGGACTGCATCATCGCTACGAACGCCATGCCGCCTGAGCTCCCAGCGTGACGACACAGGCCCATTCCGGCCTGAAAGCTCGTTTCGATCTGCCACCAATCCACTCGATGCAATCGCACCCAGCACCCGCGCTAGGCGCTCAGGTCCCGAGGTGCCTGACCTTCCTATTGGACCGATGCAAAATCCTCAGCTATGTTTCTTCAATGGTGAACCGTTTCCCAAGGATATATTTTTGAGCAGGGACAGGCAAAAAAAGCAAGGTTTTGTTGCGCGTTTTCGCTCGCGGCGCGCTTTCGATTTACAAACGGCTGTACAAATTGGCTGAGCGGCACCCGCCGCTCACGCCCGCGGTGGCCGGCGCCGCTCGTGGAACCAGGCGCGGTATTTGCTCATCTTCTCGCGCTGCGCTGCCGGCGCGTAGCGCTTGCAGGTCGCGGCCTCGTCGCTCTTGGCCAGCGCGCCCCAACGCAGCTCGACGCAGTCGTTGGGGTTGTACGCCATCTCGAGAGCCACCGCACGGTCGATCACGTCGCGCAGCGTGAGCTTCCACGCGGAGCCGTCACTGCGCGGATAGGAGAACTTGCGCGTCGCCAGCTCGGACGCGAGCACGCGCTGCAATTCGGCCTTCACCTCCGCGACGCTCTTGTCCCTCGGCATCGCGTAGCGCTCGGGCCGCCGCGCGACCCGATCCGGAAAGCCGAGCACCACGTCGATCGCGATCAACAAGCGCAAGTCGCGCGAAGGCGTCGAGAAGTCTTCCCACGCACCGCTCGTCTCGAAGATCGCCGCGCCGTCCGGCATGGTCGCTTCGCCACGCTTGCTGTTCTGGAACTTGCGTCCGTTCTCGACCGAGGTCACGCGCACTTTCACTTGCTCTTCGAGCGACGTGATCGCTTCCTTCATTGCGCTCGCCGGATCGAGCGGGGAGGGCGACATCACATCGTCCATGCGGTCGTAGAAGTCCTCGATACCGAGCTGCGACTGATCGAGTGAGAAATCGGCGTATTGCGGGTTCTTCGCGATCTGGGCGTTGATCAACCGCCGCATCGCGCCGTTGGCGACCACCACCGGACGGAAGCGCTTGAATCCCGGACCGCCGAGTGCGGGGTCCTGCGCAAACAGGAAGTTGCCGCGCCAGAAGCGCTTGCGCGCGACCGTGCCGTCGGGCTGGCCGTCGACGGCCAGAATGATGCCGGCTGCGTCCTCCGTTTGCGCGACGCGGCGCACGATCATCAGGATGTGCCCGTAAGGATCAGCATAGACGGTGCCTGGGCGCAACGTGTCCGCTGAGAGCGGCACGGGATAGTAATCCGTGTTGTTGTCGGCGAGCGCGGTGCGCCCCGAGCCGGAATGGACGCTGTCCCAGACGATCTGCACCAATTCGGCGAATGACGGTGCGGGCCCGGTCCGCTTCGGAGCCGGCGGCGCGCGCGGCGCCGGAGCGCTCGAAAACCCGAAATATCCGCTCACGACCGGTGGGATGGGCGCCGCGACCGGAGGTGGCGGCGGGGGCTTGGCCTCTTCGGCGTTCTGCAAGCTGAACCATTGCGGGCAGGTGGGTGCCTTGCCGCCGCCGCCGCGCGAGCATTTCGAGAAGCCGTAGGGCAGCCCCATCTTGTACGCGAAGTACGCTCGCAAGGTGTAGGGAAGATCGGCGCAGTCGGGACGAAGATAGATTTTCTTCGTTGCGGCCGA
>JBAUOM010000280.1:0-3921 GCA_049579765.1 Xanthobacteraceae bacterium | reverse complement strand
CTCTCGCGGACCGAAGGCGCGCGCTGCCCGCCGCACCAGCGCTTTCGCGCGGTCGAGATCGCCCAGCTGGGCCATGGCGATGCCGCGAAGCGCCAGCGCCGGCGCATCATCGCGGAGCGCGACCCTGTTCAGCGCGCCGAGGGGATCGCCCATCGCGAGCGCACGTGCCGCCGCCGTGATCAGCGAGTCCATCGGAATCCCGTCACACTTGTAACTCCCACCGGGCCGCCGCCAGGTCCTAATCTAGCGCACGACCATCAACCAGCACGCGTGCCGCGAAGGGTACGAACGACGGAGAAGGGCGATGACCACACACAGGACCGGAACACGTGAACAATGGCTTGCGGCGCGGCTCGAGCTGCTCGATGCGGAAAAGGCGCTGACCCGGCAAAGCGACGAGCTCGCGCAGCGGCGCCAGGAGCTTCCCTGGGTCCGCGTGGAAAAGGACTACCGGCTCGACACCGACGAAGGGAAGGCTTCGCTCGCCGATCTCTTCCGGGGGCGCTCGCAGCTCCTCGTCTATCACTTCATGTTCGGGCCGGACTACAAGGCGGGCTGCATTTCCTGCTCGTCGATCGCCGACGGCTTCAACGGCATCGCCGTGCACCTCGCCAACCACGACGTGATGCTCTGGGCGGTGTCGCGCGCGCCGCTTGCGAAGCTGCAGGCGTTCAAACAGCGGATGGGCTGGACCTTTCCCTGGGCGTCATCGCAGGGCGGGGACTTCAACTACGATTTCAACGTCTCCATCACCGAAGAGCAGCAGCGCGAAGGCGGCAGCGAATACAATTACCGTCGCGGCGGCCACGCGATGACCGAGACGACGCTTCCAGCCGCCGTGATCGAGAACGCGGCGAGGTCCGGCGCCGAGCCGACGGCGTATGTGCGCGAACGGCCGGGCCTCAGCGCCTTCGTTCTCGAGGACGGGGTCGTCTATCATGGCTATTCGACCTATGCCCGCGGACTGGACGGCCTCTGGGGCATGTACCAGTGGCTCGACCGCGCCCCGAAGGGGCGCAACGAGCAGGGCGTCTGGTGGCGTCACCACGACAGCTACGAACAGGTGTCGGGATGATCGCCACGGAAGAGGGAACTGGCCCCCGCAGCCGTGCGCCGGCGGCGCTCGGCGCCGCCGGTTGGCTCGGCCTCGCAGCCGCGCCGACCTTCGCTGTCATGGCACTCCTGAGCTTTGTGCCCAGCGGAAGCACGGACATGATGTGCTCGGCCGCGCATGGCGCGTCGGCGCTGGGCGGAATGGTCCCGATGTACGTGCTGATGAGCGCATTCCACTCGGCGCCTTGGCTCAAACTGATGGCCCGACATCGCGCCGCGTAACCGCGGCCTCGTCTTCAAGAAACATCGGCAGAGCGGCCGCACACCGCCGATCTCGATGTGCAGTTCCAGCAGCACCGCCCGTCTGTTCCAAACCATCAGCGGCGCGCCGGCTCGAACAGCTCCACCAGGTTGCCGGAGGGATCGATCAGCAGAATTTGCGAACCGCCCGGTCCGCTCACGATGTCGTTGCGGAAGCGCACCCCGACGGCCCGCAAGCGCGCGACCTCCGAACGCAGGTCGTCGACAATGAGATGAATGCGGTTCCAGCCGCCGGGTCGGGGCAGCTCACCGTCGGGCATGGGTCTGCCGGCCGAGCTCGTCGGCCCGCTGAGCAGAAGCCGGAGCGATCCGAGCGCGACATCGGCGAAGGCAGGCCCGTAATTGGAGAGCAGCGTGAAACCCAGATGTTGAGTATACCACGCGACGGCGCTTTCGACGTCATCGACGATGTAGCGGATGTTGGCGGTTGCGGATGGAGACATGCTTCCTCGCTTCCCTGCGGCGTCAATGACGCAGCCTTGACCGGTCCTCGCCCGGCGCTCAGCCCTGGCCGATGGTCCGGCGGAGGGGGCGTTCGCCGCCCCGGGCCGCCGCCTCGCGCAAGCGACATCGTGATCACGGCGCAGAGAGCTGCACCTGTCGGTCCTGGTCGTCAGCTTGCCGGGTTCAACGGGTACAATCGCTCCAAACCATCGATGGAGCAATCCTGCGAGTGCAAGGACAGATGGTCAAGCACCGGATATCCAACGAGATGCTTGCAGGACCGGCGCGTCTTTCACTCCTTCGCGAGGATCGAGATGTCGGCGCCGTCGCGGTAGGCCGGGTGGCGCCAGCCGTCCTCGTCATAGTCCGCCATGCATCGCTCGGCGAGCGCCTCCATCTCCTTGAGGGCGCCGGAGGCCTGCGCCTGCTGCAGCGGGAACAGGCGCACCAGCTCGTGGCTGCCGGAATAATTCATCTCGTAAAGCTCGTGACGCGCCCCGAACTCGGTCCCGACCGCATCCCAAAGCAGCTTCATCGTCTTGATGCGATCCTTGTAGTCGACGCCGTTCGAGCCGCGCACGTAGCGCGCCAGATATTTGTCGATGTCCGGATTCTTGAAGTCGCGTACATGCGAAGGCAGATAGATGAGGCCCGACGCGATCACCTTCTCGACGATCGCGCGCACCGCCGGATAAGCTTCGGTCATGAACAGGCGATAGGTGCTCGAAGCCCTGGCGTTCGGCAGCACGGCGCCGTTGACCCAGGGCTCGGGATTGAATGCCATGGCGTCGGAAAGCGACCAGAACAGGTTGCGCCAGCCGATGACTTCTCCGATCTGCGCCTGCACGCCGCGGAATGCGTCCACGCCGCTTGCGCGTGCCGCCTTGGAGAGCAGACCCGCGATGAAATCGAGCTTCACCGCAAGGCGCGTGCAGCCCTGCAGGGTGAAGCCGTTGAAGAACCCCGAGCGCGGGTAGAAGCTCTTGAGGCGCTCGACGTCGCGGTGAATGAAGACGTTCTCCCACGGAATGAAGGCGTTATCGAACACGAAGATGGCGTCGTTCTCGTCGAAGCGGGAGGTGAGCGGATAGTCCCAAGGCGAGCCGGTGGCGGCGGCGGCGAACTCGTAGGAGGTGCGGCAGATCAGCTTGATGCCGGGAGTGTTCATGGGAGCGATAAACATCACCACCATGCTCGGATCGTTAATCTCCTGGCCCATGTTCTGGCCGAGGAAGTTGTAGTGGGTGAGCGCGGAGTTGGTGGCGACCACCTTGGCGCCCGATACGAAGATGCCGGCGTCCGTCTCCTTCTGGATGGTGATGTAGACGTCCTTGACCTGTTCGGCGGGCTTGTTCCGGTCGATGGGCGGATTGACGAGTGCGTGGTTGAGATAGAGCACCGCTTCCTGCGCCCGCTTGTGCCACGCGCGGGCATTGCCGGCGAATTTGCCGTAGAATTCGGCATTGGCCCCGAGCGTATTGAGGAAGGCGGCCTTGTAGTCCGGGCTGCGGCCCATCCAGCCGTAGCTGACACGCGCCCAAGCTGCGATCGCATCGCGCTGGGCGATGACATCCTCGCGCGAGCGCGCGGCCTTGAAAAATTTGTGCGTGTACCCGCCCGAGCCAGTATCGGTCTTGGCGGTGAGCACGTCCTTGCTCTTTGCATCATGCAAGGCGTCATAGAGCTGGGCGACGGATACGGCCGCGTTCCGGAACGCGGCGTGCTTGGTGACATCCGCGACACGCTCGCCGTAGATGTAGACCTCGCGCCCGTCCCGTAGCGACTCGAGGAACTCTGCGCCCGTGAAAGGGCGGCTCTTGCCTTCGACAATTGCTTCGGGGTGCTGCTGCGGCATGACTCGATCCAACGCCTTTCGCTTGCGACTGAGGGTATGATTGCGGCGCAGCGCGGCGAGCAGGGCCGCGAACGCGACCCATATCCTAGCTTAGTCCGTCGACGGTGGCGTCCCCATGAACGCAGCGGCGGCCTTGCCGTGCTGAGCGTTCCTCCGGCCGAGGATGGGAGCCGTTGTACTTGAACAGATGACCCGATTGCTGCGTTAGGTTTCAGGCTCAGTCGACGGGAGAGGCCGCGATGGCCAAG
>JBAUOM010000279.1:0-8862 GCA_049579765.1 Xanthobacteraceae bacterium | reverse complement strand
CTCCTTCGCGGCTGCGCGGCGCGCCACCTGTACGATCGCCGTCATCACCAATGCGTGGATGGCGATATTGCCGGCGCTGGCGGCGGCACCCACGAGAAGTTGGCGCAACATATCTATGCCTCCTGCAATGCACCCGTGAGAGCAGGCTTATTGCAAAGTCCGCGTTCGTGGCAAACTCATTGCTGTTTTGGAGAGCTCGAGCGGCTTGCCGACACATCTGACTTGCCCCACCAGAGCGCCACCAGCAGCGAGCCGAGCACCTCCAAGATCCCGTAGGCCAGGGCGGCGGAGACCGCGGGAGTGCCGGCGAAATTTCCAGTCGCAATGACCAGGCCGACCCCGACATTCCGCAGCGAGGTCGTCAGCGCCATGGTCCTGCGGCTGTCGCGTCCGGGACCACCCGCCAGCCAGCCGATCACGAGGCTCGCGACCAGCAAGAGCAGCATTCCCACGAATCCCTTTATTCGGATCTCCGTCAGCATGGGGAATTGGGTGGCCAAGATGAGCGCCGCGACGCTGAGGTTCAAGACCTTGCTGATGAGCTCGAATGGACGGAGCAGCCGATCCGCAAGCTGCGGACGCCAATGCTTCACCAGGAGCCCGAGCAGCAAGGGCAGCAACTGCGCGCTGAGCAGGGCCGCCAGCATTCCCATCAGATCGATGCGCGGCGCTTCGCCGCCGGACACCGGCGGCAGCAGCAGGTACAACAACGCCGGCGAAACAATCGCCGACGATCCCGCCAGAATCACCATCAGGCCGACCGCCGCGGTGGCGTTTGCGCGCGCGATTCCCGCAAGCGGCGGGCCGTAAGGCGCGCCGGGACAGACCGCGAGAATGAGAAAGCCGGCGGCCACCATCGGAGCCGCTTCGAACAAAATGAGCAGAGCGACGGCGATGGCCGGGACGAACAGATAATTGGCCGCCACGGCCCGCGCGACCAGTCGCCAGTTCCGGGCGGTGCGGATGAGCTCGGCGAACGCCGCCCGCAACCCGATCAGCACCATCATCTCGACGAGTGTGATCGTGACGAGAATATTGGTCAGTCGGTCGACGGACATCCCCATCGTCGCCAGCCGGAGGTCCGATCAACGACCGCGCGGCACGGTGCCGGACATCGCCGTGCTGGCGCGACCTCGAGAGTCGACGGCTTGGCCGAAAACGGTCGGAACGCGCTCGAGCATGCGACCGCTCAGGTGTTCCCTGCCGACATCGATGCGAGGAGAGCGTCTGGCCGCCGGCGCGAGAGACCGAGCCCTTGCGGGTCCTCTTGCAGCGCCGTGGCCTTGTCCTCGGAATCGAGCGGCGAACGCTCGATAACCAGATCGAGGTGCAGGAGATATCGCCGCACCGCCTCGGCGCGCGCCGCGATCGTCGTCGCGCCGGCGAGACCGGTGAGCGCCGCCCTCAATCGCCGCATCACCTGGATCGAGCTCATGCCGAACTGGCGGATTTCGTCGAAGGCGAGCGTCAGATAGTCGTCCCATGTCGGCATGGGAACGACGAGCCGCAAGACGCCGTCCCGAGTCTCTGGCGAAGCCTGCATCCAAATCGCGTCGGACGAGGCGGCGCAGGAGATCCTCGATCTGGTCGATGGCCTGCACCGCGGTCGTCGGATCGTTGATGGCGGGAGAGAGCGCCTTGATGGCGATGTCGACCAGCAGGCGAATGGGATATTTCGGATCCTGCTCGAATGTGCGCTCGGCGGCGAGATGAACGGCCCGCATCAGGTCTTTCTCGGCGAGCTTGCCCTTCGCCCCATGCACGCGCAGCACGACGCTGCCGTCGACGAGGGTATCGCCGACGGCGCACGCCATCACGATCACCCCTCCGCTCTGTCGTGCCTGCCGGACCAAGGCATCGGTATTCAGCTCGGCGATCGTTCGCGGACGCCCGGAATACATCAGGGTCTGCGAAACCGGGCCGAACCGAGCACTTTCGGCGGATTCGATCCCGACTTGCCATTCGGCCGCCGGCCGCCCGTCGAGACGCCGGAACATGTCGCGGATGACCTCGCGGCCTTTGTCGCCGACTAGCTGAAGCACGCTGGTGATCTGCAGGTCGGTCAGGCGCTGCACCAAGCGGGAGAAGAGCAGCATGCTGCAGATCAGCAGGATCGCCACCATCGCCGTGGAAAGCAGCGGCACCGTCCCGGATGCATCCCGATCGATCCATGCGAGCGTGAACAGGGCGTATATGAACGTGGCTGCGAACGCTCCGAGCGAATGAAAAAGCACGCGATCGCGCGCAAACCAGAGCACCAGACGCGGGGAGTAGGCGATCGCGCTGAATTGCACCATGACGAAGGCCATGGCGAATACCACGCCCGTGAGCGCCATCATTCCCGAAGCCGCTGCCGACAGGCACGCCTGCGCCGAGGTAACCGACAGATTGAACGTGTAGGAGCCCAGGTATGCCTGCTCGATTCGCGGCAGCGCGAGCCCGCAGACGACGCTTGCGGCCACGTAGATCATCGGAATGAGCCAAAGACGCATCGGCTATCGCTCTCTGCCGTGCCGTGCGCTCGCGCGTCGGCGCATCGGTGTTGCGGTCTTGTCTCGCAATTGACGGCGGTCAGTATCTCTCGGGAACGAACTTTCTCCCGGTCAGGGCTACCTGGTCGTCATAGGCGTGCTTGGCCGATCGCTTGGGCAGCTTGACCTTCGCGCGCGGCACTTTCTCGTAAGGGATCAGCTTCAGGATATGGGAGATGCAGTTGAGCCGCGCCCGCCGCTTGTCATCCGATCGCACGATATACCACGGCGCGTGGTCGCTGTCGGTCTTCAGCGCCCCGTCGCGCGCCCGCGAGTAAGCGTACCAACGTCGATACGACTCGAGATCCATCGGGCTCAGCTTCCATTGCCGCAGCGGGTCGTTGATGCGCGCCGAGAACCGCCGTTCTTGCTCATCCTGGCTGACCTCGAGCCAGATCTTGATCAGCATGGTGCCGCCTTCGACGATGTATTTTTCGATCTCCGGACAAAGCTCGAGAAAACGCCGGTGGTCTTCTTCGCTGCAGAATCCCATGACGTATTCGACGCCGGCGCGATTGTACCAGCTGCGGTCGAAGATCGCGATCTCGCCGCCGGCCGGGAAGTGCTCGATGTAGCGCTGCATGAACATTTGGGTCTTTTGCCGGTCCGAGGGCGCGGGCAGGGCCACCGTGCGAAACACCCGCGGGCTCACGCGCTCGGTGATGGCCTTGATGGTTCCGCCCTTGCCGGCGGCATCGCGCCCCTCGAATATGATGATGATGCGCGCGCCCTTGGCCTTGACCCAGTCCTGCAAGCGGCAAAGCTCGACCTGTAGCTTGCGCAATTCCTTCTCGTAGGCTTTGCGTTTCATCTTCGGTTTGGCAGTGCTCCCTGCCGTGCGTTTCAGTGCCATGATGTCATCCATTCCATGCCGATCGGGCGGGCTCATCCGCAGGGTGGGCAAAGGTGCGCCAGGCACGATAGCGTAGATTTCCGAGAAATGCGCCGGGGCCGGTTGATCCAAATCAAGGTGAGCGTGATCTCGTTTGCCAATTATGTGTGGCGGCTACGGTCGCCGCTTCTCGATGGATAGAGGGAGTGGCGATGGTCGACTTGCTCTTGACCCCGGTTGAGATGCTCTGGCTGGCCATCGCGCTCGTCGCAATCATGGCGGGCATGCTGGCCGCGGCGCCGGAATAGGGTCGCGCCGTGCCGGCGGCGAGGCTCGGCGGGCCGATCCCTGTGCCGGTTCCCACGGCGAACTTATGGCTGGTGCAAAGCCGGTTCTGAGAACGCAGCCGTTCCTTTGAGCCTGCGCACGATCTGCGTTGCCTGCAGATGGGGATCCAGGTCAGAGCTGCAATATATGCTCATCCCTTGCGCCGGCTGGATCCGAAACCACGCCACGTAGAGGGCGGGGAGGAACACCAGGGTGAGCAGCGTCGCGACCGCGAGGCCGCCGATCACCGCGTAGGCCATCGGCCCCCAGAAGACGGTGGGCGCGATCGGGATCATGCCTAGAATGGCGGCGGCCGCGGTCAGCAGGATCGGACGCAGCCGATGCTCCGTGGCCACGATGACCGCGTCCCAGCGGTGCCGGCCGTTGGCGATTTCGGTCTCGATCTGGTCGATCAGGATCACCGAGTTGCGGATGACCATGCCCAGGAGCGAGATGCACCCGAGGATGGCGACGAAACCCATGGGTGCGTCCGCTAGCAGCAGCGCCGCAGCGACACCGATCACGGCAAGCGGTGCGGTGGCGACCACAATGAAGAGTCGCTGGAAACTTTGCAGCTGCACCATCAGGATGGTGATCATGATGAACAGCATGAGGGGGAAGACCGCCACCACGCTGGCCTCGGCCTTGGCGCTCTCCTCGACGGTGCCGCCAGGCACGACGTCGTAGCCCGGCGGCAGCTTCGACTTGAACGCCGCAAGATCGGAAGCGAGCGATTTCACCACGGTCGCGGCCTCGACGCCCGGAGCGGTATCGGCCTGAACGGTGATGGTCGGAAGACGCTGCCGGCGCCAGATCAGCGGCGGTTCGAGTCCATAGGAGAGCTTGGCGATCTGCTCGAGCGGCACGTCGTGTCCGCCAGGAGTCTCGATCATGAGGCTACGCAAGGTCTCGAGCTTGACGCGCTCGTGGGGGACAGCGCGGGCGACAATGTCGACCAGGTAGATATCATCGCGCACCTGGGTGACGGTCGTGCCCGACAGCACGGCATTGATCGTCTGGCTTAAGGCCTGCGAGCTGATGCCGAGCGCGCGCGCACGGTCCTGGTCGACCTCGACGCGGGCCACCTTGGAGGGCTCGTTCCAGTCGAAGTTGATGTTTTGCGCGCTCGGGGTGTTGCCCAGCAACGACGCGAAGCTCTGCGCGTAGTTGCGGACCTTTGCGGGATCCGGACCGCTGACGCGGAACTTGAGTGGCCATCCGACCGGCGGGCCGAGCTCAAGCGGGCTTATCCGCGACGTCACTTGCTCGAACTCCGGCCGTTGCAGCGCGGCGAGGATCCGCTTCTGCACCGCGGGGCGAACCTTGAACCCCTTGGTCACAACAACGGCTTGCGCGAAGAAATCGTTGGCGAGCTGCTGGTCGAGCGGCAGGTAAAATCGAATAGCGCCGCTGCCGACATAGAACGACCAGTGCTCGATGTCGGGGTCGGCCTTCAGGATCTTTTCGAAGTCCTCGACAACCTTGCGCGTCGCATTGATCGAGGAGCCTTGCGGCAGCGTGAGATCGACGAGCAGCTCGGGGCGGTCGGAGCTCGGGAAGAACTGCTGCTGCACGAATTGCATGCCGACCAGAGCGGCGACGAACAGCGCGACCGTGGTGCCGATGACCCAATACTTGATGCGCAGCACGCGATCGAGCACATGGTGGAAAGCGCGCGCGAATCGCGACGGCTCGTGGCCGTGGCCCTTCAGCTTGTCGGGAAGGATGAACACCCCGGTCAGCGGCGTGAACAGCACCGCAACGAACCACGAGGCCGTCAGCGCGATGCCCACGACCGCGAACAGCGTAAAGCAATACTCGCCGGCACTGCTCGCCGCGAAGCCGACCGGAACGAACCCTGCGATGGTGACGAGCGTGCCGGTGAGCATCGGGAAGGCGGTAGAGGTGTAGGCGAAGGTCGCAGCGGTGACTTTGTCGGCGCCCTCCTCGAGCTTGGAGACCATCATCTCCACCGCGATCATGGCGTCGTCGACGAGAAGCCCGAGCCCGATGATGAGCGCACCGAGCGAGATGCGCTGCAGGCTGACGCCGGTCATTTTCATGACGACGAAGGTGACGGCAAGAACGAGCGGGATGGCAATCGCAACGACGATGCCGGGGCGCCAGCCGAGCGCCAGGAAGCTCACCCCAAGCACGATGGCAATCGCCTCGATCAGGGTCTTGATGAACTCGCCCACGGCCTCCTCGACGATTTGCGGCTGGTCGGCCACGAGGTGGGCCTCGATGCCCATCGGCAGATCGGCGGTCACCCGAGCGAGACGCTCCTTGAGATGCTCACCGAATGCCAGGACGTCCGCGTTCTTGGTCATCGAGATGGCGAGCCCAACGGCCGGAACCCCGTTGAACCGGAACATCGGTTGCTGCGGGTCGACGTAGTCGCGGCGGATCTTGGCAATGTCGCTCAGCCGAAAGAACCGGCCATTGGCGCGGAAGTTGACGGCCTTGAGACTCTCCTCCGACGTGAACTGGCCGGAGACGCGAATGGCAATCTTCTCGACCTCTGCGTTCACCGTCCCGCTGGGCTGGATTGCGTTCTGCTTCTGCAGAGTCTGGATCAGCTGGGAAACGTCCAGCCCCATGGCGGCAAGGTGTTGATTGGAGAACTCCAGGTAGATTTTCTCGTCCTGGGTGCCGAGGAGATCGATCTTCGCAACGTCGGGGACGCCGAGCAGCTCGGCGCGTACGCGCTCGGCATAGTCGCGCAGCTCGCGGTTGCCAAAACCGTCGGACGTGAGCGCGAAGATCAGCGAGTAGGTGTCGCCGAACTCGTCATTGAAGAACGGCCCCTGCACCCCCTCGGGCAAGGTCTGCTTGATGTCGCCGACCTTCTTGCGCGCCTGATACCAGAGATCGGGTATCTCCGACGCACGGGTGGAATCCTTCAGATACACGAAGACCACGGACTCGCCGGGCTTGGTGTAGCTCTTCAGATAATCGAGATTCGGCAACTCCTCGAGCTTCTTCTCGATGCGGTCGGTGACCTGCTTTACGGTCTCCATCGTGGTGGCGCCGGGCCACAGCGTCTTCACCACCATGGTCTTGATGGTGAAGTTCGGATCCTCCTCGCGGCCGAGCTTGAAATAGTCGAACAAGCCGGCCACCGCGATCACCAGCATGAAGTAGACGACGAGGCTCTTATGCTCGAGCGCCCACCGGGAGAGGTTGAAATTCTTCATTTGTCGTTTCCGCTCTCGTTGTTTCCGCGTGGAGCTGCCTCGGCAAGGCGCACCTTCTGACCTTCGCGCAGCGTGTTGATGCCGGCAGTGATGACGGTGTCGCCCTTGGCAAGGCCGCTGGCGATGACGACGGTATCGGCCTCATAGCGCGCGACGGTAACCGGCTTGAGCGTGACGCTGCCCGATTGCGGATCGAATACCCACACGGCCGGCGAGCCGTTTTTTTCGAACAGGACGGAGAGAGGCAGAGCGACCAGCAATGCGGGGCTGCCCTTCCAGCGCCCGCCGATACTCATGCCGAAGCGGATCGCCGGCGGCGGGTCCTTCAGGGTGACCTTCACGGTATACGTGCGCGTCGTCGCGTCGGCGACCGGCGAGATCTCGCGTACGACTCCTTCGATAGTCAGTTGCGGGTTGGACAGCGGCCAAACGATCACCTCGGCGCCCTCGTTGCGGTGATCGATGAGGGCGGCCTCGGCGATATTGAATACGGCGTCCTTGTCGGTCAGGCGGGCAAGCTTCACAACCATCTGACCGGCGGTGACATTCTGGCCCGCTTCGGCGCCCACGGCGGTGATGACGCCATCGAATTCAGCCTTGAGCTCCGTATAGGCAAGCTGGTCGCGGGTCAGAGCGAGACTGGCTTTGGCGGCCGCCAGCTTGGCCTCGGCAGCCTGGAAGTTGTGCAGCGCGGTGTCGTAATTCGCCTTCGGTGTCCAGCCGTTCTTCAAGAGTTGAGCGAGACGGCGCTCAGTGCTCTGTGCCTCGCCGAGCGCGGCCTCTGCAGCGGCCACGTCCGCTTCCGCCGAGCGCACCTTGTTCTGATAGTCCTGCACGTCAAGCGTCGCCAGGATATCGCCTTGCTTGACCTCGGCGCCCACGTCAACCCGGCGAGAGACCAGCTGCCCTGCGACGCGGAATGACAGCTCGCTCTCGTAGCGCGGCTTGACATCGCCTACGGCCTGGCGGTTGTCGAGGATGGGTTTGGGATCGACGACAATGGTCCGCACCGGCCGGATCTGCACGGACGCGTGCTCCGGCTTGCACCCGGCAAGAACCAACAGAAGGGCGAGAAGAATGCTGCAAGATCGCACGATGATGCTCCGGGAACGATGGCTTCCATGTTGACAGCGCCAACATACCCTCTAAGTTGGCGATGTCAACTTATCCGAACGTATAATGTTGATATTGTCCACTTTAGGAGCTAAGTGCCTACATCGACAGAGAATTGGGTAGCCATGGCCAACCCCCTCGAGCTCCAGGAGCGCCCCTACCATCACGGCGATTTGCGCCGAGCTATCATCGGAGCCGTGCTTGAAATCCTGAGCGAGACGCAGAGCCTCGACTTTTCCCTGCGTGAACTCGCCCGGCGTGCTGGGGTCAGTCACAACGCCCCTTACAAGCACTTCGCCGACAAGCGCGAGTTGTTGGCGGCGGTCTCCACGGCCGGGTTCGAACGGTTGACGCGGCGCATGAGCGATGAGCTCGCGGAACACGGCAACGCTCGCGCGCAGCTCTTCGCCATGTTGCGCGCCTACATTGGCCACGGCGTCGAAAATCCGGCTCTCTACAGATTGATGTTCGGAGGCTACCTGAGCAGCCCGGATGGTGGCCGACCAGCCATCGAACGAGCGACGGCCGAAAAGACCAAGGCCCTGCTGGCAGACGTCATCGTCAAAGGAGGCCTGGGACGAGCCATTCCGAATACATCACGAAACGAACGCAAAATCGCCGGTGCCATTCTGGCGTGCTGGTCGCTCGTGCATGGATTGACCATGCTGCTGGCCGACGGACTCGTTGGCCCGGCAAAAAGGTCCGACGAACTCAGCGACAGCGTCGTCCAGGGCTTGCTCGACGGCTTGGCGACCAAACTTCTCGCCTTGCCGCCTGGCACCTGGGTAGGGCCTCCAGTGCAGTAGCGGAGCTTTCATCCGGTCGTTTCCGGCGATGTCGACTCGTGCTCCTTCACCTGTGC
>JBAUOM010000278.1:0-4582 GCA_049579765.1 Xanthobacteraceae bacterium | reverse complement strand
GATTGCGCTCGGCCATGCGCGCGAGAATATCGAGATCGCGCAGCACGAGCGCGGACTTCGTCACGATGCCTACCGGGTGACCGTAACGGTCGAGCACCTCCAGGAGGCGCCGCATCACCTGATGCTGCCGTTCGATCGGCTGGTAGGGATCGGTGTTGGTGCCGATCGCGATGGTGCGCGGGACGTAGCCTGGCGCCGACAGCTCGCGCTCCAGCAGCCGCGGCGCTTCCGGCTTCGCGAACAGCTTGGTTTCGAAATCGAGGCCGGGCGACAGTCCGAGATAGGCGTGGGTCGGCCGCGCGAAGCAATAAATGCAGCCGTGCTCGCAGCCGCGATAGGGATTGATCGAGCGATCGAAGGAAATGTCGGGCGACTCGTTGCGGGTGATGATCCTGCGGGTGGAATCGATGGTGACCGTGGTCCTGAACGGGGGCAGTTCCTCGAAGCTCTGCCAGCCGTCATCGAAGGCGGTGCGCGCCACCGCCTCGTAGCGGCCGGAGGCGTTCGACTGCGCGCCCCGACCCCGGCGGCAAGCGGCCTCGACCGCCACGTCGTGGTCGGTGGGGGCGGCAAGATCGACGGCGGCGGGACGCGACGGCGCCGGCAAACGCCGCGACGGCAGGCCGCCGCGAGCAGATACGCCCGCCGGCGGGGGGGAGGAGGGCGAGGGGGACGCCGGCGGGCGCCTGACGGCTGCGGAGGTACGAGCCATGGACAAATCCTAGCGCGGGGCAGCGAACAAAACAAGAACATAAGGAGAGATTATTTGTCGCGCAAGAGGCGGGACAGGCCATATTTGGGATAGTGGGATAGGGCGCCTAGCGGGAGGAAAGCGCGGACATGGAGGAGTTCATGAACAAGTTCATCGGCGCGGCGGCGCTGCTGTTTCTGCTCGGGGGAACGGGAACGAACGCCCAGGCCGGGTCCTGGTGCGCCTTCTATGATGTTTCGACCTACAACTGCGGCTTCCACAGCTTCGAGCAATGTCTGGCGACGGTGCGCGGCGCCGGCGGCTGGTGCCGGCCGAATTTTTTCGAAGGCAACGGCCAGTCGAGCGGCAAGAGGCGCAGCAGCCGCAATTGACCGACCGGCGGACGATTGACGGCGCGTCGCGGGCTTAGGAACACCGGCTCATGCTCAGCGTGGTGATCGCCACGCACGACAGCGAACGCGCCCTGCTTCCGACGCTGGCCGCGCTGGTTGCAGGTGCTGCCGCCGGCGTGGTGCGCGAGGTGATCATTGCCGATGGCGGCTCGGACGACGCAACCGCCGCGATCGCGGACGGTGCCGGTTGCCGCCTGCTCAGCTCGGCGCAGACGCGCGGCATGCGCCTCAAGGCCGGAGCGGTAGCTGCGCGCGCACCGTGGCTGCTGTTCCTCGCTCCCGGCACCGTGCCCGACGCCACCTGGATCGATGAAACGAGGCGCTTCATCGAGCAGGCCGAGCTCAGCGGCTGCGCCGCGACGCATGCCGCCGTCTTCCGCCCCGCTTCGGCACGCTTCCGCCCCGCGCTCGCCGAGGCGCTTGCCCTGCTCTGGACGGCGCTCGGGCCGAGGCCGGATGCAAGCCGCGGACTGCTGATCGCGCGAGTGCTTTACGACAAGCTCGGCGGCCACGGCGATGTCGCGGAGCCCGAGCGCGACCTCGCCCGCCGACTGGGCCGGCGGCGGATTATCCCGTTACGATCGGAAGCAGTGGCGGCCCCCTCATCTTGTTAGTTGACTTCGTCATCTATTTATTTGATTATGTCAAATATCTCCTTCGAGCGGGCGCCTGGGCATGTCGGATCATTCGCTCGAGCAGCGGGTCGGCGCAGTGCGCCGTTTCAACCGCGTCTATACGCGGCGGATCGGCGTGCTGCAGGAGAACTTCCTCAACAGCTCGTATTCGTTGGCCGAGGGGCGCGTGCTCTACGAGCTTGCGCAGCGCGAGCGGCCGACGGCGACGGAAATCGCCGCCGACCTCGGCCTCGATCCGGGCTATCTCAGCCGCATCTTGCGCGGCTTCAGCGAGCGCGGACTCCTCGTCAAGTCGCCCTCGCCGCACGATCGGCGGCAAAGCTTGCTGTCGCTGACCGTCAAAGGCCGGATGGCTTTCGCCCGCATCGACCAGCGTTCGCAGAGCGACATCACCGGCATGGTCGGCAAGCTCTCGGGCACCGACCAGGAGCGCCTGATCGGAGCCATGCACACGATCGAAAGCGTGCTGGGTGAAACGCCGGCACCGGATGCGCCATATATCCTGCGGCCCCCGCGCGCGGGCGACTTCGGCTGGATCGTGAGCCGGCACGGCGCGCTCTACTCCGAGGAGTACGGTTGGGACGAGCGGCTCGAGGCGCTGACCGCGGAGATCGTGGCCGGCTTCGTGCGCAATTACGATCACAAGCGCGAGCGCTGCTGGATCGCCGAACGGGACGGGGAGAATGTCGGCTCGGTCCTGCTGGTGAAGGAAACCGACGAGGTCGCGCGCCTGCGCCTGCTGCTGGTCGAGCCGAAGGCGCGCGGGCTAGGCATCGGCGCCCGGCTGGTCGAGGAAGCGGTGCGCTTTGCGCGCGAGACGCGCTATCGCTCGATCACGCTGTGGACCCACAGCGTGCTCACCGCCGCCCGCCGCGTTTACGAGCGCGCCGGCTTCAAGCTCGTCGCCACGAAAGCGCACGACGAGTTCGGAAAGACGCTCGTCGGGGAGACCTGGGACTGCGATCTCGTCCCGCTCCAGCGCGCTTGAACTCCCGCATCGCAGCCGCCGTGACGGGAGCCGACATTCGCCGGCGCGCGGTCGCATATCGCCGTCGAGCGCCGGGAGCTAGACAGTTGCGCCCTTGGCCTTGGCGCGACGCAGATGCTCGTCGAGGCGCGGCATGATCTCGACGAAGTTGCAGGGCCGGTAGCGATAATCGAGCTGGTGCACGAGAATTTCGTCCCAGGCGTCGCGGCAGGCGCCCGGCGACCCCGGCAGGCAGAAGATGTAGGTGGCGCCGGCGACGCCCGCGGTCGCGCGCGTCTGGATCGCCGACGTGCCGATCTTGGCATGGCTCACCATCAGGAATAGCGTGGCGAAGCCATCCATGCGCTTCTCGAACAAGGGTTCGACCGCTTCCGGCGTGACGTCGCGGCCGGTGAAGCCGGTACCACCGGTAGTGATGACGACGTCGATCGCAGGATCGGCGATCCACCGTTTCACGCGCGCGCGGATATCCTCCACGTCGTCGGGGACGATGGCGCGGTCGCCGACCACATGACCGGCCTTCCCGATGCGCTCGGCCAAGGTGGCGCCGGACTTGTCGTCGGCAAGCTCCCGCGTGTCGGAAACCGTCAACACCGCGATCTTCAGCGGCACGAATTGCCTGTTCTCGTCGATTCCTGGCATCGCTTAGTCGCTACCCGGCAATATGAGGGCGGCAAGGGCGCCGATTGTCAAATCAACGCGGGGCGCAAAGCCGCATCGGCGCCGTGCCTTGTGTCAGCGGCGGCCGACAGGCCTGCCCGCGCTACCGGGACGCGCTCACAGCTGCGCCGCGGCGAAGGTGTTGCAGCTTGCGATCTTGCCGGATCGCAGGCCGGCATCGAACCAGCGCTGGCGCTGCTCGGCGCTCCCGTGCGTGAAGGAATCGGGCACCACGTAACCCTGTGCCTTGCGCTGCAGCGTGTCGTCGCCGATGGCGGCGGCGGTACGCAGCGCGGCCTCCACGTCGCCCGGCTCGATGAACGGCGGCTTGCCCTGGCTCCGCAGATATTCGTTCTCGTGCTGGGCCCAGACGCCGGCGAGGCAGTCGGCCTGCAACTCGACCTGCACCTGGATGTGGTTCGCGCCGGCGCGACCGGCCGAGCGCTGCGCCTGCTGCGCCTTGGGCAGGATGCCGAGCAGGTTCTGCACGTGATGGCCGACCTCGTGCGCGATCACATAGGCCTGCGCGAACTGGCAGGACTTGCTGCCGACATCGCAGCCGCGGAAGCGCGTCGCGATCTGCTTGAAGAACGAAGTGTCGAGATAGACCTTCTGATCCACCGGGCAATAGAACGGCCCCATGGCGCTTTGCGCGACGCCGCCGCAATCGGCGCGCGTCGCGCCGTTGTACAGGACCAGCACCGGGGCACGGTAGGTCTTGCCGTCCGCGGCGAAGATCTGCTTCCACTGCAGCTCGGTGCTGCCGAGCACCTTGCTCACGAAGCGGCCCATGTCGTCCTCGGGGGTGCCGGTTCGCCGCGCCGTGGAAGGAGCCTGCACCTGCGACTGGCTGGGCCCGGTCAGGATCTCGGCGCCGCCGATGAGCACGCTCGGATCGATGCCGAGCGCCCAGCCGATCAGGCCGAGCGCGATGATCGCGCCGATGCCCAGTCCGCCGCCGCCGATCGGAATGCCGAACCCGCCGCCGCCGCCTAAACCGCCTTCCTCACGCCGATCCTCGACGTTGCCGCTTTCGGGCAGATCGTCCAACCGCATGGCTTTGCCTCCTTGCCGGCCGCCCAACGGGCGGCCGCGCCGTCGTGCGAGCTTACCACCGCAGGCATCAACGCGCCTTCGCCAATATAGTTGCGGGATAAACCTTTCCCAGTGCCCGGCGCGACCGGATTAAGCCGAT
>JBAUOM010000277.1:0-3111 GCA_049579765.1 Xanthobacteraceae bacterium | reverse complement strand
AGCAAGGCCTGGGCGAGGCGATCAACGACCGCCTCCGACGCGCCGCGGCGCCGCGCGCGTGAGATGGCAAACCGCTCGGCCGGCGCGCTATAGTCGCTCGCCGCCCATGAATGACCGAGCTCCGATGAACATTGCCGAGACCCCACCCAAGTTCCTCGCGCCCGCCCTGCTCGCGCGCTTCGTCGCGATCGTGGGCGAGAAGCACGCGATCACCGATCCGCAGGCGCAGGCGCCCTACCTCGTCGAGATGCGCGACATGTTCCGCGGCCGCACCCCCGTGGTGCTGCGGCCGGGCTCGGTCGCGGAGGTCTCGGAAATCCTCAAGCTCGCCGACGCCACCGCCACGCCGATCGTGCCGCAGGGCGGCAATACCGGCCTAGTCGGCGGCCAGATCCCGCAGCACGGCGAGATCGTGCTCTCGCTCAACCGCCTCGACCGCATCCGCGAGGTCGACCCGGTCTCCAACACCATGACCTGCGAGGCCGGCGTCACCTTGCAGCGGGCGCGCGAGGCGGCGGCGGCGGCGGACCGGCTCTACCCGCAGCTGCTGCCGTCGGAGGGGACCTGCACCATCGGCGGCAACCTCTCGACCAATGCCGGCGGCACCACCGCGCTCGCCTACGGCATCGCCCGCTCGCATGCGCTCGGCCTCGAGGTCGTGCTCGCCGACGGGCGCGTGCTGCACGACCTCAACAAGCTCAAGAAGGACAATACCGGCTACGATCTCAGGGACCTGTTCATCGGCGCCGAAGGGACGCTCGGGATCATCACCGCGGCGGTGCTGCGGCTCATTCCGCGCCCGCGCTCGGTGGAGACCGCCTTCGTCGGGGTGCCGTCGCCGCAGGCGGCGCTCGACCTGTTCGGGCTGGCGAGCGAGCGCACCGCCGGCGGCGTGACCAGCTTCGAATTGATGCTGCGCATGGGCATCGAGATGGTGCTGCGCCACGCCGCGGGCTGCCGCGATCCGCTGCCGCAGCCGCATCCCTGGTACGTGCTGATCGAGCTCTCCTCGCAGGCGCGCTCCGGCCTGCGCGCGGTGCTCGAGGAGATCCTGGCCGAGGGCCTGGAGCGCGACCTCGTCGCGGACGCCACCATCGCCGAGAGCCTCGAGCAGGCAAAGATGTTCTGGCGCATCCGCGAACTGTTCGGCGAGGTGCAGCGCTACGAAGGCGGCTCGATCAAGCACGACGTGTCAGTGCCGGTCGCCGCGGTGCCGGCCTTCATCGCCGAGGCCACCGCCGCCGTCACCGCGCTGATCCCGGGAAGTCGGCCGCTGCCGTTCGGGCATCTCGGCGACGGCAACATCCACTACAACGTCACGCAGCCCGTCGGCGCCGACAAGGCCGCGTTCCTCGCGCGCTGGGACGAGGTCAACGCCGCGGTGTTCGCGGTGGTCGGCAGGCATGGCGGCTCGATCTCGGCCGAGCACGGCATCGGCGTGGTCAAGCGCGAGTTGTTGCCGCAGGTGAAGGACCCGGTCGCCTACGAATTGATGCGCGCGCTCAAGCGCACGCTCGATCCCAAGGGCATCCTCAACCCGGGCAAGGTGCTGTAGCGATAGCGGCGCGCCTCTGATTGGGGCGCGCCAGCGCAGCGAGTTCGCTCTGCCGAGACCGCGGCCCGGCCGTCGTCAGTCGCCGGCAGGTTGCTCTAAAACAGCGACCATTGGCGCTCGTCGGTCTTGCGTTTCTTCTCGCGCTCGGCAGGGGCGGCCGCATCGGCCGCGGCAGGCGGCGCCGCCTCCGCGAGAGGCGCGAGCAAATCCGGTCCGTCGTTCTCGGCGCGATTGACCGCCGGCGAGACCTCGTAGGCTTGGAGCAGGTCGTCGCGGGCGGGAACGCACAGCGCCGCGGCGGTCACGGCGTCGACATTGGCGCAGCCAAGCCAGGCCTCGAACGCGTCGGGCGGCACGATCACCGGCATGCGGTCGTGCAGGTGGGCGAGCTCGCGGTTGGCGTCGGTGGTGACGATGGCGGCGGTCTCCATCTCCTCGCCGTTCGGCCCGCTCCAGGTTTCCCACAGCCCGGCGAACGCGATCGGCGTACCGTCCTTCGGGCGCACGGCATAAGGGCGCTTGCGCCCGCTGCCGTCGTCCTTCCACTCGTAGAAGCCGTCGGCGGGGACGAGGCAGCGCCGCCGGCGCATGGCATGGCGGAACGCCGGCTTGTCGTTCACCGATTCGACGCGCGCATTGATGAGCAGCGTGAACTTGCGCGGGTCGTCGACCCACGGCGGGATCAGGCCCCAGCGCACGAGCGCGAATTGCCGCCGCCCCTCCGCGATCCGCACGATCGCGATCGGCTGGGTCGGCGCCACGTTGTAGCGCGGCGGAAAATTCGGCTGTTGCGGATAGCCGAACAGGCGCCGGAACGCTTCCGGCGAGGACAGCACCATGTAGCGGCCGCACATCGGGACGTGTCTCGCCTTGGCCTCGCGGCTTGTTTCGCTCCCGCGGCTGCACTAACCATATCTTGCGGCCGGCGGAAGGCGACCCCGCTCGAATTCCTGTAGATAATGGGCGCGGAGCGTCACCGCCATGGCGGATGCAAGATCGTATCCCGAGCGGCCCTATCTCGCCGCCAGCGCGGCCATCGTGCGCGACGGCAAGGTCCTCGTGGTGCGGCGCGCGCGCCCACCCGCCAACGGCCTGTTCACCCTGCCCGGGGGCGTGGTCGAGGTCGGCGAGACGCTGACGGAAGCGGTCGCGCGCGAGGTGCGCGAGGAGACCGGCATGGCGATCGAGCCGGTCGCGCTCGCCGGGTTCCGCGAAACCATCATGCGCGACGCCGGCGGCCGGGTGGAGCGTCACTTCATCATCCTGTGCTTCGCGTCGCGCTGGTGCGCGGGCGAGCCGGTGCTCAACGAGGAGCTCAGCGAGGCCCATTGGCTCGACCCCGCCGAGATCGCCGGCCTGTCGACCACGCCCGGCTTGGCGGAGATCGTGGCGGCGGCCTTCGACCGCCTGCGCGAGGCCGGTTGACCCGGTTGCCGGATGGACCAGCCTGCCGCGCATCACGGAGCCTGTCCTCGAGCCGCGCGCAGCGCGGACCCGGGGATGCCTTTTTTCCGTCCGGTTGGGCCGCGACAATCCAGGGAGCATCGCCATCGGCC
>JBAUOM010000276.1:0-5921 GCA_049579765.1 Xanthobacteraceae bacterium | reverse complement strand
CCAACCAACCTGCCATATTATCAGCCCGGCCGGGCGCAACTACTTAATTAAAAGACAGGTTGGGCGCGATGCGGGCGGTGACGGCGCCAGGCTCGGCTTCGTCGCGCTCCGTCAAACCTTTGGAATTAAAAGATTATCTCCACGCAGCCGGTGCGGCTGCGGCCCGCGCGTGCTGGGCCGCTGGCCGAGCACGTGCCAGGGCGAGTTGCGGTCGGGTCGAGCCGCCGCGGTCACGCCCGCGCCGGTCGCGGGCGCCTCGCCTTTGCGACCGCGCGGCGATGAAGGCGTGGATGGCCGGGGCAAGTCTGGGCAAGTCCCGCCATGATGTTCGGGGTGCCGGTTCGGAACGTGGGCTGCGCGGCCTGCGCGCGCTCGTTCGGCTCCGCACCGGCGGCCGGGTAGCGGTCAAGGAGCTTCCGCGCCGCGCCGCTCCGCTCCGGCTCCACGCGCCTCGAAGCGGCGCAGGTGGTCGTGCTGCCTGGATCGCTCATTCGGCCGCCGATTGTCCTCGTTCGTCCTTGCCGGCGGCGGAACCCATGTCCTTGATGATCTGATCCACCGCCGCGCGGCGCTCCTGCCAGGGGCAATTGAAGAAGCTGTAGAGGTCCATGATGTGGGGCGGGCCGCCGTAGAATTTTTCGTATTGGGTATGCCGGCCGGCAAACTCCGATCCGAGCAGGTCCCAGGCCATCTTGACGAACTTGTATCGTTCCTCCGCCGATGCCGTCGGCAGGCTCCAGTACTTGTCGAAGGTGTGCCGGGTTTCCGGATTGTCGAAGACCGAAGTATCGGCCGGCAGCAGAAACGGTCCCGCTCCCATCAGCGCGCGCACCTCTTCGGCGACTTGCGCATAGTTGTTCGCGCACCACTGCAGCGCGGCATAGAGAAACCTGCGGTTGACGTGAAGGTACCCGTTCGCAAGCGCTTGCGACTGATCGATCTGCCCGGCCACGAGACCGAGCAGCGAGGCTTCCGCCGCAGCCAGTCGGCCTAGCGTTTGCTGGACCGCCGGGATGTTGAGGACGCCCGCCATCTCGCTGGCCTTGTGGGCGATCCCGACCATCAGCTTGAGCTTCTCGAGGAACCGCCAGTTGGACTGGTGATTGCCCATGACGTGCGCCGGGGTCTTGAAATACATCTCCCGCATCAACGCGATGTCGCGATGGCAAAAAACGCGGTTCCATGGCACCCGCACGTTGTCGAACACCATGACGCCGTCGCTCTCGTCGAATTGCGATGCAAAGAAGTGATCGACCTTGTTGGTGGCGCGGGACTCGAACGACTCCCGAACCCAGATCTGCACTCCCGGCTGATTGATGGGGATCGCGAAGGTGACCGCTTCGTCCACCTGATCCGGCCCGAGTGGGATCATGCTGCCGATCCACGCCTCGTCGGAAAACACCGCCGACGTCCCCAACAGCTTCAGGCCGCTGACGACAATGCCCTCGCTGTCCTCCTTGACGATGGTCAACGCCGGGTTTGCCACGCCGGTGTCCTGGTAGAATTTGGAATCTCGGGAGCCCTGCGGCGTCAGGACGAGATAGCACGCGAACAAATCGAGCGACTTCAAGCGATTGAAGTAGTCGATGACGTTCTGGCCAAATCCCCTTCGGTTCGCCTCGAACAACTCCGGCACCATTCCCATCCCGCCGATGAACGCCGGCACATGATCGGGGGAGCGGCCGAGCAAGCCATAGGACCAGGCCGCCACGAGGCGGTGGCTCTCCGCCCGCTGTTCGAGGTCTCGGCGGGACTTGGGCAACAGGAACCACGAGGTGAATCGTTCCCCACCTTCGACGAAGGACATAACGGCGAGGTGCTGCGCCTCCCGCTTGCGATCATAGATGCGCGCGAACGATCGCGCCGTGTTGCGGAAGGCCGGATGGGCGGTCACGTCGGAGACCAGCTCGCCTCCGACATAGACACGACGTCCGTCGCGCAAAGACGTCAGGTACTGATCGCCGGTTCGCAGCATCGTCAGCTCCTCGAGGCGGGCTATTTACATATCTTTCCTATCAATTGCAACGCGAGGGATCGCCACGGTGCTTTTGACCGCGGGCGTTGCTTAGATCGGGATGACTTTTCTTCGAGTCGTCATCCCGATCTAGCTTCTTGTCTGAGCATGATCTTTTCCGAAAACCGCTGCACACTTTTCGGGATCATGCTTTAGAGTTGCGACCGCCGGAGCCAAGACCGGCCAGTCCTGCACGGATCGAGGTCGCCGCGCCACAGATTCGAACTGATGACCAGCACACATCGCCCCTCCCGCAGGTTGCGTGACCGAAGAAAGCGAGCGCCGCCAAAAAAACGCGCCGCCAAATCTCCGGTGACCGAGGATTTGGCGTTCCGGGAGTTCATCGCGGAGCTTTTCGCGGCGGCGGCCGGCATGCAGTCGCTGCGCCGCGCAATCGCCCGTTCGGTCGGGTTGGGCGGCGCGGAGTTCGCCATACTGCTGGCGATCTGGCGCCTGGAGCGGCCGGGCCCCATCGGCATCAAAGGCCTGGCCGAGCAGCTGCACGTTGCCGGACCTCACATCACGGACGAGGTCACCAGGCTGGTGCGCCTGGGCTATCTGCAAAAGTCGTCCGATCCGAGGGATTCCCGTGCAATCAGCCTGAAGCTTACAAGGCGGGGCTCCGGGCTGCTGACATCTCTTGCCCCGGCGCTCGACCGGATCAACCTGCATCTTTTCGAGGGCATGTCGGCGAACGACATGCGGGCGCTGAGGATGTTGTTTCAGCGCCTGATCAACCGCAGCGCCGCCGCAATTGATCAGCTAAAAGCGCGCGGAGAATAGTCGCGTTCGGCCGGCCGCCATGCCCCCCGCAGGCCCACCATCGACGCCCGGCTTGGCCGTCGTCACGTTCCGTGTCCGGCAAAGAAGTCTGCGCGACGGCCGCCGACGCCGTCGCGACCATCATCGCCAGGGCGACGACCACGACGTGTGGACGGTCGTCGATCGCGCGGTACATTCTCATGTGGGTAGCACACGCCAAACGAGCTTGCGTCGGCAAGGTGCTTCAGGCAAACGCATCGCGTCACGCCCAAACGAACCAGGACGCGTCCGGCGTGGCGGCGTCCCAGGCGAGTTGGATCGTCGCGTCAGCGAAGGGATCGGCGTCGGTATTGAGCACGATCGCCATAGCCGGAACGGGGGCTCCCTCGTTGATCCACCAACTGATCTGACCCGGTGCCGTGAACGGCTCGTCCTGGGGGACGAAGGTAGGGCTGAAATCTTGATTGCCGCTGACGGTCTCATCGGCATCGATCGGACGCAGGTCGATCTTGTCGCCCTCCGCTGGATCGAAGTCAAAGATGATGTCCGCCGCGTGACTGAAGCCAAAGATGGGGTCCGGGCCGGGGTCGAATAGACTATCGTCAAGGGCGTGGCCAATGTCGTCGATCGAACTGAAGACGAACTTGTCGGCGCCGTGACCGCCCATGAGCACGTCCCCCTCCCGGGCGGTAATAAAAATCCCTCCGACCGTGAGCCTGACGGTGTTGCCGCCGCCATTGAGCGTGTCGGCGCCGTCGCCGCCATCGAGGCGGTCGCCGCCGTCGCCGCCCCAGAGCGTATCATTGCCACCGAGCCCGGAGAGCACATTGTTGTGGTCGTCGCCGATCAGCCAATCGCCGAACCCTGTCGAGCCGGACAGGTTCTCGATATTGACGAGGGTGTCGCCGTCGGCGTCGCCGCCGAACCCGCGTCCGGTCACCAGGCTGACGAGCACCGCCGCATCGGAGTTGCCGTAAGCCGCCGTGTCGATGCCGTTGCCGCCGTCGAGGTAGTCGGCGTCGTCGCCGCCGTCGAGAACGTCGTCGTCGATCCCGCCATAGAGCGTATCGTTGTCGTCTCCGCCGTAGAGCGTGTCGTTGTCGTCCCCGCCGTAGAGAACGTCGTCGCCGGTGCCGCCGTAGAGCCGATCGTTCTGGCCGTGGCCGTAAAGCCTATCGGCGCCCCCTCCCCCATCGAGGGTATCGTCGCCGCCATATCCGTACATGTAATCGTCGAGACTCGTACCTTTTAGAAGGTCGTGCACGCCGGTGCCGGAGATGCGCATGGGTCGTCTCCAACGGCGTTGTTGCCCGCCGTTCGGCTGGGTCGTCCGTCGACCCTTAGCAAGGTGTCGCTGGGGACGGCTCGCCGGTTCTCGCGACCCGAGAAAAAAGAGTGCAGCGGGCTATTGAACCGGGGGAGCGCCTCGCGGCGACCAACCATCCTGGTGGTCAACGCTGTCGTTGGTTTCTCAATGGATCGAGATGTTCTGGCTCACCCGGGCAATGCATTGAAAATGCTCGTGTAGGCGCTGAAGCCGGCGAACGCGCTGGCCTCGGCTGGGAGGAGGGGACCGACGGCAGTGCTTTGCACATGGGTCGCGAGAGCGACAGCACGCCGATGGCCGTCCCGCTGCACCCAGGCGCGGAGCGCTGGTACCGCGAGCACAGTGAGTCCCCCATGCGGAAGGCGGTCGACCGCCCGCGCCGTCTTTCAAGTATTTGATGGTAAATGATTATCGCCGCCTGCCGGACGGCGATCCGCGGCTTAGGCCGGTCGGCCTCCGGCCGAGCGCGCTTGGCGGCGAGGACATCAATTCCACTTCCTCACCGCGCGATAGGCGTCGACGAGGTTGCGCGCCAGCTCCTCCCCGGGCGCGTCCTCTTGCACGCCGCGTGGGGTGACGTAAACGAACCAGGACGTGCCGTCGCCCTGGCGCGCGGCAAAGGTGAGAAAGCTGGTCCGCAGGACACCGTCCTTGCCGGTCATGTTGTAGGCCCAGGAGCCGAACTGTCGGACGCTGACGCCGCGATCGGCTTTGCGCACGAACGTTCCGAGGCCGTACCAGGACTGGCTGCCGGCCGCTTTGTCCGTCGGGTCGAGCATCCAGGCCTTGGCAACCGCGCCGAGCCTTTGGTCCTGGGCATCGAACAGGTCGAGGAACGTCAAATAGTCGTCGGCGGTCATGCGCCAGCCGCCGTAAGACCACATCACCCGCCAGCTCGGCTCGAGCTCCCCGGCCACGCCGACCGGAGCGAGCACCGCGCCCCGGCAGTATGGCGCGTACTGGCCGCCGGTCGCCTCCTCGATGATGGCGCCGAGGGCGAGATAACCGGTATTGCTGTAGACGAATTGCGCGCCGGGATCGTTCACGAGCTTCTGGCCGATGGCCCAAGCCAGGAAGGCGGGCGTCGGCCGGACCGTGGCGGTAGCGCTCTTGAGGTATTGGACGAGCGCAGGACCCGACGCGGGATCGTTCCTCTTTGTGCCGAAACCCGCGCGATGGCTGAGAAGTTGCGCCACCGTCGCGCGCGCGAAGCGCGCATCCTGCGAGTTGCCATGGCGTGCAATGAATCGAGCCAGCGCGGACGAGACCGGCGTGTCGAATGCGAGCTTGCCGTCACGGATGATCGTCGCGATGCAGGCGCCGGTGATGGCCTTGGACAGGCTGGCGAGATGCACCGGCGCTCTTGCATCTATGTCGCCGACGGCCGACCGATAGACGATCCGGCCGCCGCGGCGCACGACGACGAATGCCTGCGCCGCCTTGTGCCTCGCCGCCCAGCTTTTCAGCGCCGTGCCGAAAGCCTCGGGCGTGTCCGGCAGAGGAGCCTGCGCGACGGCCGCTGACGCCGTCGCGACCATCGCCGCCAGCACGACTGCCACGGCGCGCCGAGGGTCGTTCGCGCTTCCCATTCTCATATGGGTAGCACACTCCGAATGAGCTTGTGCCGGCGAGGCGCTTCGGGCAGCGCATCGCGTCATTCCCGTCAAACGAACCAGTGCGCGTCGGGCGTGTAATTCCCGGAGATACGGATTGTCGCGTCAGCGAGGAGATCGGTGTCCGTGTTGAGCTCGATCAAAGTCTCGCCTCCAGAGTGCAGCCAACTGACTTGGCCCGGTGCCGTAAACGCCTCGCCCTCGG
>JBAUOM010000275.1:0-1769 GCA_049579765.1 Xanthobacteraceae bacterium | reverse complement strand
CTGCTGTCGGCGCCGGCCTTCGGCCTGTTGTTCTGGCTGTTCGGCTTCGTCGTCGCCTCGCTCGCCGCCATGCTCGTCATGCCGCCCTTGATGGGATATGCCAACCGCCGGCGGCTCGCGGCGATCGCGGTGATCACGGTTGCGGTCCTCGCCTTGATCGGGCCCTACCTGCTGGATGTCGACCTTCCGCACGGCGTCGTGGGAGAATGGCTCATCGACAAGCTTGCGTTGCGCGCGAGCTGAGCGGCGCCGTGCTCGATCACCTCGTCCTCGGGCTCGCCGCCGCCCTGCAGTTGAAGCAGTTCCTGTTCATGATGGCCGGGACGGTGATCGGCCTGTGGGTCGGCGTGCTGCCAGGCCTCGGCGGCCCGGTCGCCATGGCGATCCTGATCCCGTTCACGTTCTCGATGGATCCGCTCTCCGCGCTGCTGATGCTGGCGTCGATCTCGGTCGGCGCCGCCTTCGGCGGATCGGTCACCTCCATCCTGCTCAACATTCCGGGCGAGGCGTCGTCCGCCGCCACCGCCTATGACGGCTATCCGATGGCGCAGCAGGGCCGCGCCAAGCTCGCCATGGGCCTGTCGGCCGGCGCGTCGATGGTCGCGGCCATCGTCGGCGTTCTCATCTTGATGTTCGCGTCCGGCCCGGTGGCGAAGGCGGCGCTCGCCTTCAGCCCGGCCGAATATTTCGCGCTCGCCATTCTGGGCCTCACCGTCGTCTCGGTCGCCGCGCTCGGCTCCACCGTCAAGGGGCTGGCGATGGGCGCGCTGGGGATCGCCATCAGCCTCATCGGGGTGGACTCGATCCTCGGCACCGAGCGCTACACGTTCGGCTTCGTCTACCTGCTCGACGGCATCAGCTTCGTGCCGGTGATGGTCGGGCTGTTCGCCCTCACCGAGCTCACCAGCATGATCCTCGAGGGCGGCACGATCTCCAAGAGCGGCCGGCTCGAGGGCTCGCTCTGGGACGGATTCTGGGAGACGTTCCGCCATCCCTTCACGCTCATCCAGAGCACCGCGGTGGGCGCGTTTCTCGGGATGATCCCGGGGATCGGCGCGACCGCGGCGAACTTTCTCGCCTACAGCGTGGCGCAGCGCTCCTCGCGCCATCCGGAGCGCTTCGGCAAAGGCGCGCCGGAAGGCGTCATCGCGCCGGAGGCCTCCAACAATTCCTGCATTCCGACGAGCCTCATTCCCGCGCTCACGCTCGGGATTCCCGGCGGGGCGACCTCCGCCATCCTGCTGGTGGCGGTGACCCTGCAGGGGCTGCGCCCCGGGCCGATGCTGTTCACCTCCAACCCGGAGCTGATCTGGGGGTTCTTCATGGGCCTGCTGGTCGGCGCGATCCTGGCCACCGTGCTCTATCTCGTGATGATCCCGTGGTTCGCGCTGATCACCATTGTGCGCATCGAGCTGATGGCGCCGATGCTGCTGATCGTCACGCTGTTCGGCGCCTATGCCAACGAACGCAACATGATGGACGTCTTCGTCGCGATCTTCTTCGGGTTGTTCGGCTATTTCCTGCGGCGGCACGGCTATCCGCTGATCAGCCTGGTCATCGGGCTCATTCTCGGCAAGCTCGCCGAAGGCTCGTTCCACCAGGCCCTGATGATCTCGGACCACGACTACGCGGTGTTCTTCCTGCGGCCGCTCTCCGCGAGCATCTTCGCGCTCTGCCTCGCCCTCGTGCTGTGGCCGGAGGTGAAGAAACGCCTCGGCCGCGGCGGCGCCGAGGTGACGTGATCTCTCCCCCCTCGTGCTGAGGAGCCG
>JBAUOM010000274.1:0-10137 GCA_049579765.1 Xanthobacteraceae bacterium | reverse complement strand
GGGTTGAGCAGGTCCGCCAGCGCGGGCTCGGTCGGCGGCGCTTCCGGCCGCGCCGCCTTGGCGCGCGTGGGCCGCGCCGGGTCCTTCTTCGAATGCTTGGCCGGATCGCGCTTGGGCCTGGGCTTTGGCGCGCTGGGCCGATCGGGCGGTTCCGTCATCGCCCGAATATGGGATAGGCCGATGGCGGAGAAAAGGCGTCAGCGAGCGCGCGGCTGCGGAAGAGACAAAGGACAGCGGGGATGGGTGAATAGCGCAGCAAAACGTGCTGTCGTCCCCGCGCAGGCGGGGACCCATATTCCACAGGCCGGCGTATGTGGCGCAATGGGTCCCCGCTTGCGCGGGGACGACACCGTTTGAAATCCGCTACTCCGTTTGAGATCCACTACGCCGCGGCCTGGGCGAGGCCGCGTTTGAGCGAGACGATCACCTCGTCGAGCGTCTGCACGTCGCCGAAGATCGAATAGAAGTTCCGCAAGGTCGCGTTGTGCTCCTCGTCGGTATAGGTCGCGAGCACGTCGTGCACCATGATGACCTTGAAATTGAGCATCATGGCGTCGCGCGCCGAACTCTCGCAGCAGACATTGGTGGCGGTGCCGCCGATCAGCACGGTGTCGATGCCGCGGCCGCGCAGATAGGGCGAGATCTCCGACGATCCCGGCAGGAACGCGCTGAAGCGCTTCTTCACGATCTGCGCGTCCTCCGGCTTGACGTCGAGCTCGGCCCATAGCGCGTGCCCTTCGTGCGCCAGGTCCATGGTGGCGTAGCGGCGGTCGCGGCGTTCCGGCGTGTGCAGCCAGTCGTGAAACACGCTCCAGCTCTCGCGCGTGTCGTTGGTGGCGTTCTTGACCCAGACCACGTGCCCGCCGAGCTCGCGCATGGCGGCGGCCAGCCGGTTGACAGCGGGCACGACCGCGCGCGCCTTCGGCACTTCGCCCTGGAAGCCGGGCTTCATGAAATAGTTCTGCATGTCGACCACCACGAAGGCGGTCTTCGCCGGCTCGATCACGTCGAAGGGGTGCGGCCGGCCGACGCGCTCGCTCACGCGCGCCACCAGATCGGCGGGGATCGACAATTCGTGCATGGCTCGTCTCCTGCGGGGGCTGCGGCAACGCAGCAGTTTTCGTGCCATCGACGCAAACCCCGCCATTGCGCGCCGGCGCGGCTCCGCCTTGCTGCGCGCTGACCATTTATTAGGCGCGGCTGCACCCTTCCTCGCCAGGGTGCGGCCCTGACCGCGCCGAGCGATACCGCTCGGCACCCTAAGGGGGCGGAAATCGCTCGCCTTCTCGGGAGCGCGTGGTGGCATGCTGGTTGCACGTCGGGCGGCGCCAGGCAATCAACGCACGAAAGGGCGCCGCCATGAGAACGACGACGAGGTTGGGCCTGCTGCTGTGGGCGATCGTGGCGGCGAGCGCGGCCCTCATTCCCGCCGCCGACGCCGCCGACAAGGTCAAGCTCAAGATGGCGGAAGTGGTGCGGTCGCAGTTCTATGTGCCGATGTATGTCGCGCTGTCGAAGGGCTTCGTCGCCGACGAAGGCCTCGAGGTCGAACTCGTGACCGCCAACGGCGGCGACCGCGCCGGCGCCATGCTGCTCTCGGGCCAGACCGAGTTCGCGCTCGCCGGTCCGGAAGTGCCGATCTACATCTACAACGGCGAGTCGCCCGACAAGCCGGTGATCTTCTGCGCACTCACCGCCACCGACGGCCTGTTCCTGGCCTCGCGCCGGAAGATCGACAAGTTCGAATGGTCGATGCTCAACGGCAAGAAGATCATGGGCTGGCGCCCCGGCAGCACGCCCGAGCTCTATCTCGAATACGTGCTCAAGCAGCGCGGAGTGGCGCCCGACACGGTCAAGGGCATCGTCACCAATATCGGCATGCCCGCGCGCGAGGGCGCGTTCATGACCGGCGCCTTCGACTTCGCCATCTTCAACGAGCCGAACATGACGAAGATGGAGAAGGCGGGCGAGGCGCATATCATCGCCTCGATCGGCAAGGAGGTCGGACGCGCCGACTACACCGTGTTCTTCGCCAAGAAGAGCTGGATCGAGAAGAACCCCGAGCTGGCGCAGAAATGGACCAACGCGATCGCGCGCGCGCAGGCCTGGATGAAGAGCGCGAGCGAGAAGGACGTGGCGGAGGCGGTCGCGCCGTTTTTCCCCGGCCTCACCGTCGAGGACAACATCGCCGTGGTGAGCCGCTACCGCACCGTCGGCGTGCCGATCTGGGCGACCAGTACGGTGGTCGATCCCGCCGGCCTCGCCAAGGCGGAGGAGATCATGGTCGTCGGCGGCGTGCTGCCGGCGGACAAGAAGGTCGACTACGACAAGATCGTGACCACCAGCTTCGCCGAGAAGGCCCAGCAGAAATTCGCGAGCAAATGAGCGCGGCCGTCCGAGGCGCCGACCCGCCCACCGCGATCATCGTCCGCGACGGCGGACGATCCAGCAATCACGTTCTATCGGTCGGTGCACGGCGGTGCCTCATTGGCGTCTCCGCGGTTACCGGATGCCCCGCCTTCGCGGGACGTGACAAGCCCGGCACGAAGAGGCCGTGATGCTCGCGCCGCAAGCGAGCGGGCAGCCGGCGGTGGCGATCCGCGAGGTGACGCTGCACTATTTCACGCCCGAGCGCGAGACGCTCGCGCTCGCCAACATCTCGCTTACGGTCGAGTGCGGCGAGTTCATCGCGGTGGTCGGATCGTCGGGCTGCGGCAAGAGCACGTTGCTGTCGATCGTGTCCGGGCTGCTTGCCCCTTCGGGCGGCGAGGTCTTCATCGAAGGCCGCAAGGTCACCGCGCCGTCGCCGCGGGTCGGCTACATGTTCCAGAAGGATACCCTGCTCGAATGGCGCACGGTGCTCGACAACGTGCTGATCGGCGCCGAGCTGCTGGGCCTCGACATCGGCACGGCGCGAAACCGTGCGCGGGAGCTGCTGCGGCGCTACGGTCTGGGCGATTTCATGGGCAGCATGCCGCACCAGCTCTCCGGCGGCATGCGCCAGCGCGCGGCGCTCGCGCGCACGCTGTGCCCGGAACCTGAGCTTCTCCTGCTCGACGAGCCGTTCTCGGCGCTCGACTACCAGACGCGGCTGGCGCTCTCCGACGAGATCGCCGGCATCCTCGCCGCCGAGCGCAAGACCGTCATCCTGGTGACCCACGACATCGGCGAGGCGATCAGCATGGCCGACCGCGTCGTGGTGATGAGCCGGCGGCCCGGGCGCATCAAGTCGGAGCACCGCATCCATTACCCGAGCTACGGAGCGACGCGGCCGCCGCCGCTCTCGGCGCGCAAGTGCCCGGAATTCGCGGGCTACTTCCAGGCGATCTGGGACGAGCTCGACCTGCATCAAGCGCAATAGCGGGACGGACATGAGCACCGAAACAGCCCTCACCCCGGTCGAGCGCGCCGCCCTCGCGCCGCAGGCGCCGCTGCCGACGCGCAGCCCGGCCTATGCGCACTATCTCAGGGCGCTGCGCCGGCGCGCCCGCTCGATCCAGGCGTGGCAGCTCGGCCTCGTCGTCGTGTTCCTCATTCTGTGGGAGGTTGCCCCGCGCGCCAATTGGATCAACCCGATGCTCACCAGCTATCCCTCGGCGGTGGCGCGCACCTTCACGGCGATGCTCGAGGACGGCACGCTTGCGCACCACACCTGGGTCACCTTCAGCGAGACCGTGGTCGGCTTCGGCGGCGGCATGCTGCTCGGCACCCTGTGCGCGGTGCTGCTGTGGTGGTCGGCCTTTCTCTATCGCGTGCTCGACCCCTTCATCGTCGTGGTCAACGCGATGCCGAAGATCGCGCTGGTGCCGATCTTCTACATCTGGCTGGGCGACGTCGCCTCGATCTACGCCATGGCGATCGCGGTCAGCGTGTTCATCACCATCCTGATGCTCTACACCGGATTCCAGGCGATCGATCCCGACAAGATCAAGCTGGTGCGCCTGTTCGGCGCCTCACGCTTCAAGGTGCTGACCAAGATCGTATTGCCGGGCAGCGTGCCGACCATGATCTCCACGCTCAAGGTGAATGTCGGGCTCGCGCTGGTCGGCGTGGTCGTCGGCGAGTTCCAGGCGGCCAAGGCCGGGCTCGGCTTCCTGATCGTCTATGGCAGCCAGATCTTCCAGATGAACCTCGTGATGACCGCGATCGTCGTCCTCGCCGTCATCTCGTCGCTCCTGTTCGTCGCCATCCAGGCACTGGAAGCGACGGTGCTGCGCCGCCACGGTGCGGTCGGCGCGGCGAACTGAGCGGCCTTCTTATCGCCATGCCCGCGCTTGCCGCGGGCAGCCAGGTCCTTGCGTCTTTGCGACGATATGAGCGGAACACGCCGTCAAAGCGGTATCGAGTCCGCTCACTGCTGCACGATCACCTTGGTGCCCACCGGCACGCGCTCGTAGAGGTCGATGATCTGCTCGTTGACCAGCCGGAAGCATCCCGACGACACCGCGTGGCCGATGGTGTCCGGCGCGTTGGTGCCGTGGATGCGATAAACGGTGTTGCCGAGATAGAGCGCGCGGGCGCCCATCGGATTGCCGGGCCCGCCCGCCATGAAGCGCGGCAGATAGGGCTGCCGCCCGATCATTTCAGCCGGCGGGGTCCAGTCCGGCCATTCCGCCTTGCGCGTGATCTTGAGCAGCCCGTTCCATTGGAAACCGTCGCGGCCGACCCCGATGCCGTAGCGCAACGCGACATTGTTGGGCTGGATCAGGTAGAGAAAGCGCTCCGAGGTGTCGATGATGATGGTGCCCGTCGCCTCATTGGTGCGATAGAACACCGGCTGGCGGCGGTAGACCTCGGGCACGACCTTGCTTTCGGGCGCCGGCTCGCTGCCCGGCGCAGCGTCCTCGACGGTCGGCGTCATGTTGCGCAGCGCGAACGGCGCGCCGAACTGCGCTTGGGCGGCGGAGGCGGCCAGGCAGGTCGCGAGCAGGATGAGGGGAAGAAGGCGCAGATGCATGGGTCCGGCGGGTCCAACCTGCAGTCAATTGCGGGGGATTGCAAGCGCGGCCCGTGCCCGTTCCCCGCGGCGACTTGCGGGCCGCAAGGGAGCCATGCACGGGGAAGATTTGATATTGTGGCGGGTGGGTGCACCCGCAGATCGAGGCTATCTTAGGGCGACATCCGATCGACTGCAGCGCGAGGAACACGGCAATGCTCGACCTCTACTACTGGACCACCCCGAACGGCCACAAGATCACGATCTTTCTGGAGGAGGCAGGGCTCGCCTACAACATCAAGCCGGTGAACATCGGCAAGGGTGAGCAGTTCAAGGCGGAATTCCTGGCGGTGTCGCCAAACAACCGCATCCCCGCTTTGGTCGACAATGCCCCCACGGGCGGCGGCAAGCCGATCGCAGTATTCGAGTCCGGCGCCATCCTGCTCTATCTGGCGGAGAAGGCCGGCCAGTTCCTGTCGCGCGACCTGCGCGCGCGCACCGAGGCGATCCAGTGGCTGTTCTGGCAGATGGGCAATCTCGGCCCGATGGCGGGCCAGAACAATCACTTCAGCAATTACGCGGTGGAGAAGCTTCCCTACGCCATGGACCGCTACCGCAACGAGGTCAACCGGCTCTACGGCGTGCTCAACCGGCGGCTCGCCGACCGCAGCTTCGTGGCGGGCGACTATTCCATCGCCGACATGGCGATCTATCCCTGGATCGTGCCCTACGAGCGCCAGGGCCAGAAGCTCGAGGACTTCCCGCACGTCAAGCGCTGGTTCGAGGCGATCCGCGCGCGGCCCGCGGTCGAGCGCGCCTACGAGAAGGCGAAGGCGGTCAACCCCAACGCCGGCGGCATCCGCACTCCGGAGGAGCGCGCGATCCTGTTCGGCCAGACCGCGGCTTCGGTCGAGCGCGCGGCCGCACAGGCGCGGTAGGGTTCAACGGCTCAGGTCTCCCGGGCTACAGCAGCGAGAGCCCGGGACCCCCGAACCCACAGATGACGTGGCGAACCGCGTCGACGGGCGCGATCCTCGTTGTCGCACTGGGTCGCGGCTCGCGCTTGCGCCCTTGCGTCGTCGACGATTGACGGAGCGGGGCGCTCCCTTGGCCGGGACACGTGACCGCGAGACCACCTTCACGCCAGGTGCGGAATCTTGGGCCGTTCGCCGCGCGCCTTGCCGCTGATCGGCGGGCGCGGCAGCTTGCTCGCGCCCGACTCCATGACGAAGGTATGTGCGAGCGAATACCACGGCCCCTTGACGTCCGGCGCCGGCGCCGGCTCGTTCTCGTGGCGCACGTAGTTGCCGATGAGATGGCGGGTGACGCCGAACTGCACGTCGGTCTCGATGAACTTGTCGTCGGGGACGTAGAGCTGCGAGATCAATGTTTTGAAGCCGTCCTTCCGGGCGAGCACGTGCAGGTGCGCCGGCCGCATGTTATGGCGGCCCTGCGCGCGCAGGAGGTCGCCGGTCGGCCCGTCGATCGGGATCGGATAGCCAGCGGGCTTCACGCTGCGGAAGCCGATATGGCCGTCGGCATCGGTGAGGAACTTGCCGCGCAGGTTCATCTCGGCCTGCACCGGATCCTGGTTCTCGTAGAAGCCCTCCGGCGAGGAATGCCAGATATCGACCTCCGCGCCGACGATCGGATCGCCGTGGCCGTCGCGGAAACAGGCATCGACGAACAGCGCCGGGCCCGGCGTGGGCGAGCGCACGATCGAGCCGCCATTCGGTGTGGGTGGCGAATGCATGCGCCAGAACGGCCCCAGCATGTTCTGGTCGGTTTCCGTCGTACCGCGATCGCCGTTGTTGAGGAGGCAGACCAGCGCTGAGAGCCCGAGCGAGCCCGCCATCAGCACCGCCTCGTTGTGCGACTCGTTGCTGTGCTTGCCGAGCGCGACGACGTAGGCGGCGGCGGCGTGGAACTCCTCCTCCGTCAGCCGCACCTCGCGCACGAAGTCGTGCAGGTGGCGCACGAAGGCCGACATGATCTCCCGGAACCTGGGATCGGGCGCGCGCTCCAGCTCGGAGAGGACCGCGGAGGTGACGTCGTGCTGGTTTTCGATGATCATGGCTCGATCTCCAATGAGCGCGATCCCGCCGCCCGCAGGCAGCTCGGACAGAGGCAATCTTCCGCCGATCCGGGCGCCGGCATGGGCATGCGGATGAACTCGGCGCACCAGCAGCGGCGGCCGAGCGCGCAGTCGAACTCCGCGCCGCAACGCGCGCAGGTCAGGCGTCGCGGTAGGGAAAGGTCGCCGCTCTCCAAGCGAACGCGTCCCCGCGCGAGGCTGCTACTGGCTCGCCTCGCCGCCGTAGAAGCCTGCGATCTTCCAGGCGCCCGCCTCCTTGACGTAGCACAGCTGCTCGCCGCCGATCGGCAGGATGGTGTCGGCCGGCGCAAAACCGACCTTCCCGGACGGGGTCGCGACCTTGATGAAATCCGCCGCGACCGCGCTGGCGGGAGAGTCGTCGGCGAGGACGCGGACGAGATAGAGCCCGAGCTTTTCGACCACCGGCGCGTCCGCCTTCGCCGCCGCACGCACTTCGACGCCGTTGCGGATCGGGAAGGCCCAGTCGGCGGGATCGGTATGGGTCGCATTGGTGAGCGCATCGGCGGCCTTGTCGTCGAAGGCGGGCTCGGCCGGTGCGCAGAGGACGCCCTGGTGCTGCGGATCGGCCGCCGCGGTCGGCTCGCCGGCATAGCCCGTCAGCGCCTCCCAGCCGAAGCCATCCTTGTCATCTAGTCCGAGCGCTTTGGCGAGATTGTCGATCGCCGGCTTCGTCTTGTCGGCCAGGTCCTTGTCTGCGGGAATCCAGAAGAAATTGCGCGCCACCACGCGCGCCAGCGCGGCACGGTCCTTTTTCTGGGCGACCTCGCTGAGCTGCTTGCGGAACGCCTCGAGGCTCGGATCGTTGATCGCCGGCGCCAGCTTGATGGGCACCGGCTTGTACGGCCCGATCACCGGCTCGGCCGGATGTCCCTGGGCGGGCGGTTGCGCCTGCGCCAGGGCCGAAGCGGGCGCCAACGCGCCTGCGATCACGAGCGCGGCCGCGACGAAACCGGTCAAGGGAAGGCGTGGATGGCGCATCGCGATGTCTCCCAAGTTCTGGCGCAAGCATGTATAGCGTTTTCCGGCCAGGGGGAAACCGCTTCTGGGCGCGTGGGGGATGGGCAGACGGAACGGGAGCCGCTCTAGCGCCCGATTAAGTCTGCTCTACGGCAGCGCAAAACGCGCCGCGCGGTGCTTGCCGTCCGCTCGGACCGGGACCAGAACCCAAGGTCGTATATCCGGCTGATGTCATCGCTAGGCGTCCGCAGCGCAGACACTTGCTCCGCCCGAACGCTGGCGCGAGCGCAAGACGGGACGCGATAACCGCAAGCCGAAATTATGGATTGCCGTTCGCGGGCGCGCAAGAAAAAGCGGTTCCCGCCGCGGGGCAAATGCGGCTGGAACCGCCAGTCATGGCGAACATGGACGCTACAGTTTACGGCAAAGATATGGGGCGTTTCCTACCAGGCAACGTCTAGCCTACACGTGTTACAGGGGCGTGACGCCGCGCCGGCGGCGCGCGGGACACCGCAATGCCCGACCTGACCCTGATCGCGGCAGTGGTAATCTTCGGCGCGACCTACGCCTTCATCGCGGTCGGCAAAATCCCGGTCTATCGCATCGATCGCGCGGGCGCGGCGCTGCTCGGCGGCAGCCTGATGGTCGCCACCGGCGTGCTCACCGCCGAGGAGGCGTACCGTGCCATAGATTTCGACACCATCACGCTTCTGCTCGGCATGATGATTGTGGTCGCCAACCTGCGGGTGTCCGGCTTCTTTCGCGTCGTCACGGACTGGATCGCCTCCCGCGTCCGCCATCCCCTCGGGCTGCTGGCGGCGGTCGTGGCGGCGTCCGGCACGCTCTCGGCGTTCCTGGTCAACGACACCATCTGCCTGGTGATGACGCCGCTCGTGCTCGAGCTCGTCACCCGCGTGCGGCGCAATCCGATTCCGTATCTGTTAGCGGTCGCGACCGCGTCGAACATCGGCAGCGTCGCGACCATCACCGGCAATCCGCAGAACGTCATCATTGGCAGCCTGTCGCATATTCCTTACGAGGTATTCTCGGCGGCGCTGGCGCCGGTCGCGGCGATCGGGCTGGTGATCGCCGCGCTCCTGATCGCGCTCACCCATCGCGCCGAGTTCTTCACCCGGGAGCGGCTGGAAAAGGCGGCGATGCTTACGCATCATCACAAGCCGCTGATGGTCAAGACCGTCCTCGTGATGGCGGCGATGGTGGCGCTGTTCTTCCTCGGGCAGCCGCCGGCCAAGGTGGCGATCGTCGGGGGGCATTCCTGCTGCTCACGCGCAGCGTCAAGCCGGAGAAGATCTATATCGAGATCGACTGGCCGCTGCTGCTGATGTTCGTGGGCCTGTTCGTGGTCGTCGCCGGCTTCGAGAAGATGGTGCTCACTCCGGACGTGACGGCTGCGGCGGGTCGGGCGCATCTCGACGACCCGGCCGTGCTCGGCGCCGTCACCGCGCTGCTGTCGAACGTGGTCAGCAACGTGCCGGCGGTTCTCGTGCTCAAGCCGTTCGTTCCCGATTTGCCCGATCCGCAACGCGCCTGGCTGGTGATCGCCATGAGCGCGACGCTCGCCGGCAACCTCACCCTGGGCGGCTCCGTCGCCAATCTCATCGTCGCTCAGCGGGCCAAGGCGCGCGGCGTCGAGATCGGCTTCTGGACCTATTTCAAGGTCGGCGCGCCGCTCACGCTGGTGACCATCGCCATCGGCCTGCTCGTGCTATGAAAAAGGCGCGCCCGCTTTGGCCCGCCGTTCAACCACTCTGTCGCCTTGTAACCGTTCGCGAGCACCCTTCGGATTTTTCATGCTGCGGTCATGATCGCGAAAGGTGGCGCGCCGCAATCTCGACATCGCCGCCACCGACGATGCCGCCGATCGCAGTGGACGGCGTCGCGCGCCGGCCGAAAGGACCTTGACGCATGGCCCTCGATCCCAAAGCCGAAGCGGCGCTCGCCTTGCATCGGTTCGGACTCGGCCCGCGCGCCGGATCGGTCGCCGCCATTGCATCGGACCCGCGCGGCGCCCTGCTCGCCGAATTGGATCGCGCCGGCGCCGGCCGCCTCGCCAGTGCCGATCTCCTCACCAGCGGCGAGGCCGCGCACGCGGCCTTCGCCTATCGGC
>JBAUOM010000273.1:0-4678 GCA_049579765.1 Xanthobacteraceae bacterium | reverse complement strand
GGGTGGTGCGTGTGGCACTGTCGGTGCGTCGATCTCACGACCCCCACCCCCAACCCCACCCCACAAGGGGGAGGGGAGCACACCGAATGCGCGGCGCTGTCCTGCATCAAAACCAGCGGGAGCCGCTCTAGTGTCGCTTTGTCACGGCCCGCGCCGCGGGTCGGCACGATACGGTTGGCGCCTTCGTGCGGGGTTCGGAGCCGGTCGCAAGGCTGAGCGGGACGCGGGGGCGGGCGCCGAGTTCTCGGCAACAACAAGAACGCAGAATCGGGAGGACGATCATGAGAAGGATTTTCATTGCCATCCTCGCCGGCGCCGCGCTCGCAGCCGGGCCGGCGGTGGCGCAGCCGTACAACCTGACCATCGCCGGCTACAGCCCGGGGGGGCTGGTGTCGACCGCCGGCGCCGGGCTCGACCATGCGATCAACGCCGCCTTTCCGGGCTCGACCGTCACCTACCAGACCTCGAGCGGGGGCCTGGCGAATGCCATGCTGCTCGAGCAGAAGAAGGTGCCGCTGGCGTTCATTTCCGACACCGAGATCAACGTGGTGACCCACGGCAAGCCGCCGTTCAAGCAGGCGCTGACCGACCTGCGGATGCTGTTTCACGCCTATTCGGCGAGCACGCGGTTCCAGGCCTCGCAGGTGCTCGCCAACAAGGGCTGGGCGGAGAAGTACGGCATCACCAGCGTGGCCGACATCGCCCAGAAGAAGCCGGCCATGCGCATCGCCGTCAATCGCCCCGGCAATCTCGACGGCGACGTCAGCCTGGCGATCCTGTCGGCCGACGGAATCGGGCAGAACGACGTCAAGGCGTGGGGCGGGCAACTGGTCCGCGCGGCATCGCGAGAGATGACGTCGCTGATGCTCGATCGGCGGCTCGACCTGGTGTCATTCGGGATCTCGATCAATCACCCGCGCATCCAGGAAATGGCGCATGGGCTCGACCTCATCATGCTGCCGTTCTCGGAGGAGACCGCCAAGAAGGTGTCGCAGGAGCTCGGCGGCAAGCCGTGCAAGATCGCGGCGGGCGAATACCCGTTTCTGGCCAAGGATACCGCATCGGTCTGCGTCGGACTTACGGTGTTCGTGCGCAGCGACATGGACCCCCAGACCGCCTACAACCTGACCAAGGCGTTCGTCGAGCAGATCGACAAGTACAAATCGGCGCACAGGCTCCTGGCCAAGGCGGTCACGCTGGAAAATGCCACCGAGCCGGGCCCGGTTCCGTTTCATCCCGGGGCGGAGAAACTTCTGAAGGAAAAAGGCCTGCTGAAATAGCGCCCGGCGTCGCGGCGAAGCAGGATGCGGCAGGCTTGCGCCCGCCGCATCGCTGATTGCGGTCTTGCATCGATGGCCACCGTGCGACCTTGGGACCCCTCGATCTGGTTTGCCGTCGGCGTGCGCCGGCGGCCGACGGGCTGGCTCGCCTGGGTGGTCACGCCGCTGGCGGTGGCGCTCGCAGTCTACGTCATCGTGGCGGCGACCGTGGTGATCATGCAGCCATGGGAGCTGGTCGCGGTCTTTCTCACCGGCATCATCACCATCGCCTTCCTCACCGTCGGCGCCACCCCCAATTCCAATCCGCGACGGCCGACGGTCCCGGACTATCTGCTTTCGATCGCCAGCTTCGCAACCGGCGTCTATTTCTATTGGAAGGCGCCGGAATTCGTCGACCGGATCGCGCTGCTCAGTCCGCTGAGCAATTGGGATCTGTTCTTCGGCGTCGTCATGGTGCTGCTGACGCTGGAGATCACGCGGCGCACGACCGGGCTCGGGCTGGCGCTCGTCGTACTGACTTTCATCGCCTACAATTTCTTCGGCCATCTGCTCAGCGGCGTGCTGCAGCACGGCCAACTCGACTGGGTGCACTTCATCGACATCATGGTCTACACCACCGACGGCATCATGGGTCTGCCGGCGCGGGTGGCGGCAACCTATGCCTTCATGTTCGTGCTGTTCGGCGTCGTGCTCTATGCCGCCAAAGGCGCCGACTTCTTCTTCGACTTCGCCGCCGCCATCTCCGGCCGCCGAGCGGGCGGTCCGGCCAAGGTGGCGGTGATCTCGTCGGGCATGTACGGCATGATTTCCGGCAGCCCCACCGCCGACGTCGTGACCACCGGCTCCGTGACCATCCCGGTGATGAAGCGGCTGGGCTACCAGCCCGCCGTCGCCGCCGCCATCGAGGTCGCCGCCTCGACCGGGGGCAGCATCATGCCGCCGGTGATGGGCTCCGCCGCCTTCATCATGGCCGAATATACCGGGATCGAATATCGCGTGATCGCGGTCGCGGCCTTCCTGCCGGCCGTGCTCTACTACGTCTGCGTCTATGCGCAGGTCCACTTCCGTGCGATCCGGCTCGGATTGACGGGCCTCGACCCCGCGCTGATCCCGACGCTGCCGTCCACGCTGAAAAAGGGCGGCCTGTTCTTCATTCCGCTGATCGTTCTGGTCTCGGCGCTGCTCTACGGCTACTCGCCGACGATGGTGGCGGTCTACGGGGCGGTGGCGGTCATCGTGGTGTCGTGGCTGCGGCGGCACACGCGCGTCGGCCCGATCGAATTATGGAACGCGCTGGCCGACGCCACCTTCCGCATGGTCCCGGTCGCGGGCGCCACCGCTGCAGCCGGCCTGGTCATCGCCGGCCTGACCATGACCGGCCTCGCCGCCAAATTTGCGCACGTGATCTATGGCATCAGCTCGGCGAGCCACTTCGTCACCTTGGCGATCGGCGCCATGCTCACCGTGGTGCTCGGGCTCGGCATGCCGACGCCGTCGGCTTACATCCTGGCCGCCGTCCTCATGGGCCCGCTGATGACGCAGCTGCACATCGATCCGCTGCCGGGCCACCTGTTCCTGCTGTATTTCGCCGTGATGTCGGCGGTCACGCCGCCGGTTGCGGTCGCCGCCTATGCGGCGTCCTCGATCGCCGAGGACAATCCGATGGTGATCGCCGCGCATGCGGTGAAGCTGTGTCTGGCGGCCTTCGTCGTGCCCTTCGTTTTCGTATTCGGACCGGAGCTGGTCTGGCAGGGCCCGCTGTGGAAGACGGTCGTCACCTTCGGCACCGCGGCGGTCGCCCTGGTCTTCCTCGCGGCGGCGATCGAGAACTATGTCAAATGGGGCCATGCCTGGTGGACGCGCGGCCTGCTCGCGCTCGGCGCGCTCTGCATGATCACCCCGATCATGTGGCTCACCGCCATCGGCGTCGTCCTGGTGGCCGCCGCCATCGCCATCACCCGGGGGCGGAACGCGGCGATGCCGGCAGCGAAGCTGCGGCAGGAAACCTGAAGGGCGCGTCAACCGATCGCGGTTGCCGCTTGCGAAATATCGATCTTGCTCCGCGATGATCTGCCGGGGCTGTGATCTGGTGCGGCGGTCCGAAGAAATGCCCAAAGTCGGCGAAGGCCGATAACGCCGGTCTCCGCGTTTCGGACAGCCGCTGTCCGCGCCGGGGCGTGACGACATGTCCGCCTGCCCGCCATCGTTATCGGGGCAGCGGGCGCTCCCCGGGCCTCCTCCCACGAGGCGGACCTTATTTTGGGAGCTTGTCCGCCAGAATTTCGAGCTTGTGGATCGCGGGCGCCTTGGCAAACAGGTCGCCGGCCTTGGCCTTTTCCATCAGGGCCGCCGCCACCTTGCCGTTGAGATGCGCATCGCGTCCGGCCTCGGTGTCGAACGTGTCGAAGATAGCGAAGGAGGATGGCCCCTCTTGGATGGCGAACCACGAGATCGTACCCGCCTCAGCGTTCACCAAGGGTACGGCGGAACGCAGAAAATCCGCGACCTCTTTCTCCTTGCCCGGCTTCGCCTGCAGCGGAACATACAGCGCAAATTTCGTCATCGCTTCCTCCTTTGACAGCGTGCCAGGCACGAAAGCCCGCGACACCCGTGAGGTCTAGACGACATTCATGCAGAAATAACGGCGCAGGCTTCGCCTTGGCGGGCATCGATCCTGCGTTAGCTGGAGTTCCATTTTGAGCGGTTCCCCCAGAGCCTGCGGCGAGGCGCAGCGTTCGGCTTGCGCCCGATCCGGACTCGGCCGAGGATGAAACCGTCGATCAGCGTCAGGAGCGACAAATGAGCAAGATCACCTACGAGGTCGTCGAGCACGACGGCGGATGGGCCTATCGGGTCGATGGAGTGTTTTCCGAGACCTTCCCGTCTCACGACACGGCTCGCCGAGCGGCGGAGCGGGCGGCGAAGGAACAAGTCGTCCCGGGAGACACCACTGATATCTCGTACGAGGACAAGGACGGTCGCTGGCACGACGAGGTATCCGCAGGCGATGATCGACCCGAGACCGATGTCGAGGGCTGAGCGGACGCTCCGGCGTGACCCGCGTCACCACGGCGTTGGGGCTTCCGTGATCTGCCCGGCGCCGGTAACCCTGACGCATGTCTCGCTGTCCGCGTGATCTCATGCTCAAGGTCCGCGCAAAAAAGAACGGCGGACGTCGCGCCTAAATTAGATCAAAAAGCTGCCAGTGCTTCGATTCCGAAGTTCGCAAACGAGGGTGCCGCGAAATGATGCCAACTTCGGAATCGGGACACCAAAGCTGTGCCCGTTGAAACGGAATCAACGAGCCGCAAGCTCGGTGTGCTCCCTCCCCAGCCGAAGTCGGATTCATCCGACTTCGGCATCTTAGAGTGCCGAACTCGGGTAAACCCGAGTTCGGG
>JBAUOM010000272.1:0-4482 GCA_049579765.1 Xanthobacteraceae bacterium | reverse complement strand
TCGGACCACTAGCTGCTCGAGCGCCGCTCCGCCTCATTTGATCGGCGGGCCGATGGTCACCGTCAGCTTGCCCACGCCCTCGATCTCGCAGTCGAGCCTGTCGCCGGCGACTGTGGCCGCCACGCCCGAGGGCGTGCCGGTCATGATGATGTCACCGGGCGCGAGCTCGACCATTTCGGAGAGCTTGACAATGACCTCCGGCACCTTCCAGATCATCTGCGCGAGGTTGCCGTCCTGCCGCACCTTGCCGTTGGCCTCGAGCGCGATGCGGCCCTTGCCCGGATGGCCGATCTTGCTCGCGGGCTGCAGCGGCCCGCAGGGCGCCGAGGCGTCGAACGCCTTGCCGATCTCCCACGGCCGCTTCATGTCGCGCGAGGCGATCTGCAGGTCGCGGCGCGTGAGGTCGATGCCGACCCCGTAGCCCCAGATGCAGTCGAGGGCCTTGTCGAGCGGGATGTTGCGGCCGCCGGATTTGAGCGCCACCACCAGCTCGACCTCGTGATGCATGTCCTTGGTGAGCGGAGGATAGGGCACCGTCGCGCCGTCGCCGACCACGGCATCCGCGGGCTTGGCGAAGAAGAACGGCGGATCGCGCACGTCGTGGCCCATCTCGCGGATGTGCTCCTCGTAGTTGCGGCCGACGCACCAGATGCGGCGCACCGGAAACATCCTGTCGCTGCCGGCCACCGCGATGGCGGCCTGTCTCGGCGGCGTGATGACGTAGCTCTCTTCGACGCGATTGGTGACGTCAGCGCTCATGATCTCTCTTTCGGTTGTCCGAGCTCAGGCGGAGGATGCGATCGCCACCGGCGGGGCGCGCTCCTGGTCGCGCAGCTGCAGGCGGTAGAAAGAGGCGTAGCGTCCGCCCTTGCGCAGCAGCTCATCGTGACGGCCCGATTCCGTGACCCTCCCGTCCTCGATGACGAAGATGCGATGGGCGTCGACCACGGTATGCAGGCGGTGCGCGATCACGATCGTCGTCCGCCCTTGGCAAAGGTGCTCGATCGCACCCTGCACCTGGCGCTCGGATTCGGAATCGAGCGAAGCCGTCGCCTCGTCGAGCAGGATGACCGGCGCGTCCTTGAGCAGGGCGCGGGCGACCGCGATGCGCTGGCGCTCCCCGCCCGCGACCTGCAAGCCGTGCTCGCCGACTTGCGCGTCGTAGCCGCGCGGGAAAGCCATGATGAAGTCGTGCGCATAGGCGGCTTTGGCGGCGGCGACGATCTCGGCCTCGGTCGCATCGGAACGTCCAACCGCGATATTCTCGCGCACCGAGCCGCGAAACAGGAAGACGTCCTGCCCGACATAGGCGACCTGGCGGCGCAGCGAGCGCCGCGATACCGCCGCGACGTTCTGCCCGTCGATGACGACGGCGCCGCCGTCGACCTCGTAGAAGCGCAGGATCAGGTTGAGGATCGTCGATTTGCCGCCGCCGGAGGGGCCGACCAACGCGGTGACCTTGCCCGGTTCCGCGACGAAGGACAGGTTCCTGATCACCCGCTCGCCGGGACGATAACCGAATTGCACGTCGGCGAATTCGACGTGCGCCGTCGAAAGCTCCAGCGGCGGCTTGTCGTCGTCGGGCGCTTCTGTGGGCGGATGGTCGATGACCTCGAACAGGATGCGCACCCCGACCAGGCCGCTGTTGAGATCGATGTTGAGGCGAGCGAGCCGCTTCGCCGGTTCGTAGGCCAGCATGAAGGCGGCCAGAAACGAGAAGAACTGACCGGGTGTGGCGCCGGTCTCGATCACGCGGAAACCGCCGTAGATCAGGGCGCCGGCGATCGCGAAGCCACCGAGCGCTTCCATCAGCGGACCCGAGCGAAAGGCGACGCGCGCCCATTTGTTCGACTCGTTCTCGAGATCGGCCACGTGGGCGTCGAAACGTCCGCGCATGCCGTCCTCGAGCGTGAACGCCTTGACGATGCGCATGCCCTGCAGGGTCTCCTGCAGCGATTCCAGAACGCGCGCGCTGCCGGTGAACTGCTGATGCGCAATGGTCTTGATGCGGCGAATCATCTTGCGCAGGATCAACATCGCCGGCGGCACCACCATGACGCTGAGCAGCGACATCACGGGATCCTGCACCGCCATCACGGTGACCAGGCCGATGAGCGAGAGCAGATCGCGGCCGATCGAGGTGATCAGGAGGTTCAGCACCTGGCTTGCCGCGGCGGCACCGGTGGTCAGCCGCGCCATGAACTCGGAGCTGTGGCGATCGGCAAAAAAGCCGATATTGTGTTGCAGCAGTTTTGCGAACATCCGGCGCTGATTGTCGGCGACGATCCGGTTGCCGATGCGCGCGAGCGTGAGCGCCTGCCCGTAGGTGGCCATCGCCTTGATCATGAAAAGAACGGCGGTCACGAGCGCGAGCACGATGATGCCCGGAAGGTTCTTGTGCACATAGGCCTGGTTGATGACGTCGCCGACCAGATACGCGCCCAGCGCGGTGCTCCCCGCGGCGATTCCCATCAGGCCGAACGCGAGCGCATAGCGCCGCCACTGACCGGCGGCCTGTTCCGTCAGGAGGCGCCGGACCAAGGCGGCCGTGCTGTCGGGATCGGCGAACAGCCGTTGAAAATACGATCCGAGCATGCATCTTCCGTTGCGCGGCGCGACGGCAGTTGCGGCGCTGCAGCGAGCCCTTCTTGCCCAGGCCGGCGCGCTTTTCAAGCGGAATCGGCACGCGTTCGATTTTAGCGCATGCGCTTCGAAAGCGTGCGCTCCCATGCCAGCGCATGAGCGACGATGGTTCTCATATCGTCGAAACGCGGCTGCCAATCGAGCGTCGAACGGATGCGCTCGCAGGCGGCAACGACGTGCGCCGGGTCGCCCGCCCGCCGCGGGGCGAACACGAGCTCGAAGTCGACGCCGGCGACGCGCTTGACGGTCTCGAGCACTTTCAGCACCGAAAAGCCGCGGCCGTAGCCGCAATTGAGCGTCGCCGAGGCACCGCCGCCGCGCAGATAGGCGAGCGCGTCGCAATGCGCGGCGACCAGATCGGAAACGTGAATGTAATCCCGGATGCACGTACCGTCCGGCGTTGCATAGTCGGTGCCGAAGACCTCCACCTTCCGCCGCCGCCCGAGCGCGGCCTCGACCGCGACCTTGACGAGGTGGGTGGCCGCTCTGCTCGATTGGCCGGCGCGCCCGAGCGGATCGGCGCCCGCGACGTTGAAGTAACGCAGGATCACGTGGCGCAGGCCATGGGCGGCGCCGGCATCGCGCAGCATGATCTCGGTCATCAGTTTCGAGGAGCCGTAGGGTGAGGTCGGCACGGTGGGATCGTCCTCGCGCACCGGCACGCGCTGGGGATTGCCGTAGACCGCCGCGGTCGAGGAGAAGATGAAATGGCGCACCCCCTGCTCGACCGCGGTCTCGATCAGCGCGCGGGAGTTCGCGGTGTTGTTGCGGTAGTAGCCGAGCGGATCGCGCACCGAATCCGGCACGATGATCGAGGCGGCGAAATGGATCACGGCGTCGATACGATGCCCCGCGATCACCGCGGCCACGCACGCTTGATCTCCGGTGTCGCCGATCACCAGCGACGCGGCCGGCGCGACCGCCCAATCGAAGCCGGTCGTGAGATTGTCGAGCACCACGACCTGCTCTCCGGCATCGACCAGGGCGTGAACCATGTGGCTGCCGATGTAGCCGGCGCCGCCGGTGACCAGGACCGTCATGCTGTGCGCCCGCTCGAATCAAGTGCCATAGCCGATCCGGGTGCGGAGAAAAATCGGCGAGCGGGTGAATGCACCCGTTCGTGCCCCGTGACAAGGCGGTGCCTGCCCGTGTAGGAGGCCCGGGGCTTTTGCAGATGCCGGACATCCTGTTCATCAAGACATCCTCGCTCGGCGACGTGATTCATCACATGCCGGCGTTGACGGAGGCGCGGCGCCGGATGCCGGACGCGCGCTTCTTCTGGTTGGTCGAGGAGGCCTACGCACCGCTCGTGCGGCTTCATCCCGGCGTTTCCGGCGTCATCGCGACGGCGTCGCGCCGGTGGCGGAGACGGTTGCTCGCGCCGTCGACGTGGCGCGAGATCGCAGGCTTCCGCCGCGTCTTGCGCGAGCGCCCCTACGACGCCGTCATCGACACCCAGGGCCTCTTGCGCTCGGCGCTGATGGCGCGGCTCGCGCACGGGCGCCGGCACGGCTACGATGCGGACAGCATTCGCGAGCGGGCGGCGTCGCGGCTCTACGATGTGCGGCACGGCGTCGCCCGCGACCTTCATGCCATTGCGCGCAATCGCATATTGACGGGCCGCGCGCTCGGCTACGCCCCCGACGGCGCGGTTGATTTCGGGCTCGTCCTCGACCGCCCCGCAACGGCGGCGGAACCCTACGGCATTCTGCTGAACGCCACTGCCCGGCCTGAAAAGGAGTGGCCGGAGGCATCGTGGATCGCGCTGGGCCGTGCCCTGGCCGCGCGCCGCACGGCGCTCGTATTGCCATGGGGAACGCAAGCCGAACGCGCCCGCAG
>JBAUOM010000271.1:0-5543 GCA_049579765.1 Xanthobacteraceae bacterium | reverse complement strand
TCGAGGCAGTTCTTGGAAACGTCGATACCAACGGTGATGCTGTCCATGGCGACCCGTCCTTGCCTAATCGGGCTTCGCGCTCTGCGGCCCCGGCGACTGTTCGGGTTCGATGGAACGACGGGCGGGGTGCCAAGCTCACCCACGGTCTTCAGTGACCCAGGGGGTATCGGACACCCGCCCATCACCGCGACCCCTACACTATGCGAGTCGCGGTGATGAAAGTTACAAGGGGGGCTCTCGATCATGTTCAGCTGGTGGACAGCCCCCCTCACCCGCGCGCTTCGCTCGCGACCTCTCCCCGCCAGCGGGAAGAGGTGGAGCTCGCGGCAATTGCGATCGTATCCCCCTTCGTTCGTTGATTGCTGCACCATCGCGAAACAACTTTGCTTCACTTCCTACGCCCCGAAATAGGCGGCCGAGATCGCTTCGCGCGTCAACGTCGCGGCCGGGCCGGTCAGGGCGACGCGGCCCTCCTGCAGGCAGTAGACGTGCTTTGCCGCCTTGAGCGCCTGCACGATGTCCTGTTCCACGATGACGAGCGAGCTGCCTTCGGCGATGATCGCGGGCAAGCGGGCATAGACCTCGCGCACCACGATCGGCGCGAGCCCGAGGCTGATCTCGTCGCACAGAAGGAGCTTCGGGTTGGACATCAGCGCGCGGCCGATGGCGACCATCTGCTGCTGGCCGCCGGACAGCGACATGCTCGGCTGGTGCCGGCGCTCGGCCAGCACCGGAAACAGCTCGTAGATGCGCGCGAGAGTCCACGGGCCGGGGCGGCCGAGCTGGCCGCCGATGACGAGGTTCTCCTCGACCGAAAGCGAGGGGAACAGCCGGCGGCCCTCGGGCACCAGCGCAACGCCGCGGGCGACCACCGCATGCGCCGGGAGGTCGCCGATCGGCTCGCCCGCGAACAGAATGGCGTCGCGGCGGGAGCGAATGGCCCCGGCGATGCTGTTGAGCAGCGTCGACTTGCCGGCGCCGTTGGCGCCGATGACCGCGACCACCTCGCCCGCCCCGACCTCGAGCGAGACGCCGAACAGCGCCTGGAAGTCGCCGTAGAAGGCATCGAGGGCGCGCACGGCGAGGAGCGGCTCAGGCATCGGCGGGGATTCCCATGTAGATTTCGCGCACCGCCGGGCTCGCGATCACCGTCTTGGGATCGCCCGCGCCGATGAAGCCGCCGCCGTGCAGGACGAGCAGGCGATCGACAATGGCGATCAGGGCATGGACGACATGCTCGATCCAAACGATCGAAACCCCGCTGCGGCGAATGTCCCGGATCAACTCGACCAGCGCGAGGCATTCGTGCTCGGTCAGTCCGCCGGCGACCTCGTCGAGGAGCAGCACGCGCGGCCCGGTGGCGAGCGCGCGAGCAAGCTCGAGACGCTTGCGATCGAGCAGCGTGAGGCTGCCGGCCGGACGGTTCGCCTTGTCGGCCAGGCCGCACTGCTCGAGCAACTCGACGCAGTGCGGGTAGACCTCGTATTCGCCGCGGCCGCCGCCGAACGCCGCGGCCACGACCAGGTTCTCGAACACGGTCATGGCGTTGAACGGCTGCGGGATCTGAAACGAGCGGCCGATGCCCATGCGACAGCGCCGTTCCGGCGCAAGCCGCGTGATGTCCATGCCGGCGAACAGGACGCGCCCGGCATCGGGCACGACCGTTCCACAGGCAATGCCGAACAGGGTGGTCTTGCCGGCACCGTTCGGCCCGATGATGCCGAGCGCCTCGCCCTCGGCGAGCGTGAGATCGATCTCTTGCGCCACGATCACGGCGCCGAAATGCTTGGAGATCTTTTCAAAGGCGAGAATGGGAAAGGTGTGCACGCCACCACCGCTCATGTCGCCCTCGCGAAAGCGGGGGTCCATATTCCCGAGGCCACAATTTGGGGCACGATGGGTCCCCGCTTCCGCGGGGACGACAGCATCGTGGGGATGCTCACATCGAAGACTCACCTCACGACAACAGCTGCAGCTGCCCGCCCACCGGAATTTCCGGCGCGGGCTTGTTGGTGGTGATGACCAGGTCGAACTTGTCGCCCTTGCGCTGCCACTGGCCGGCGACGAGCGGCGTCTTGGTGACGTTCTTCACCGGCTTGCCGGTCCATTTGACCGGACCCACGATCGACTTGTAGTCGGTGGCGACGATGGCATCGAGGATGGCCTTCGGCTCCGGCGTCTTGCTGCGTTTGAGCACGTCGATGGCGACCTCGAACAGCGCGTGCTGGAAGCCGATCGGCTGCGTCCACGGGCGCTTGGTGGCGGCGACATAGGCGTCGGTGAGCTCCTTGGCGCTCTGGCCGGTGAGCCCGGACTTGAACGGATGGCTCGGGGTCCACCAAATTTCGGTGGTGAGCCCGTTGCCGCGCGCTCCAAGCGAGTCGATGACCGAGGGAAACAGCAGCGCCTTGCCGATGGTGACGATCTTCGGTCGGAAGCCCTGCTGCGCCGCCTGCGACCAGAAGGTGGCAAAGTCGGGCGGGATCATGTTGCCGGTGACGATGTCGGCATTGATCGCCTTGAAGGCGGAGATCTGCGAGGTGAAGTCGTTGTTCATGAGCTGGTAGCGGCCGGGATCGGTCAGCTTGTAGCCCGCTTGCGCCAGCGCTGGCGGCAGGCCGCGCTGCGGATCGCCCCAGGCATTGCCGTCGGCGTCGTTGGGGAAGAGGCCGCCCACGACCTTGTTGGTCGGCGCCTGATCCCACAGCGCCAGGAACGCGGCGATCACATCCTCGAGCCCCCAGAAAAAATGATAGGTCCAGGTGAAGCCCTTGGCGGGATCGCCCTTGCGTCCGAAGAAATACGGCTGCCAGGGGCAGTTGGTGGTGATGCAGGGGACCTCGTTGACCTCGGCCTGGTCGGCCACCGGGTTGGTGGTGTCGGGCGTCGCCGAGGCGACGATGAGGTCGACCTTGTCGCCCAGGATCAGCTCGGAGGCGACCTCGGCGGCGCGGCTGCCGCTCGACTGGCTGTCCTTGCTGATGATCTGCACCGGATAGGTGCGCCCACCGCTCTGCAAGCCGGGCCCGAGAATGCCCCGCACCTGGTCCAGGATGAAGCCATCGGCCTCGCCGAAACCGGCGAGCGGACCGGTCCGCGGGCTGACATGCCCGATCTTGATGACGCGGCTCTGGGCGTTGGCCGGGATCGTCCGCAGCACCGCGGGCGCCGCCACCGCGCCGAGGCCGCGCACGACCAGCGTTCGGCGGGAAATGCCGGATTGGGAATAGAGCGATGTGTCTTTCGGCATGCTGACCTCCCGGTACGACCTGCTCCCTGATTCGTCATCGCCGCGCCTGTCCCGGACATCCACGTCTTTGGGCTTCCCACGGCGGACAGACGGGGATGCCCGCGACAAGCGTGGGCATGACGGCAAACCTTGCTCAGGCGTCGCTTGCGCGTGCCTTCTTCAGATGCTGCAGCACCTTGGTGCGCAGCGCCGCCTGCTCGTCGGCGCTCCATTTGCGGAACCCTTCGCCCGACTTGAACCCGAGCTTGCCGGCGGCAACCAGCGTTTCGAGATAGGGCGACGGTCCGGGCCGGCGCTCGATGTCGGGCAGCACCGTGCGGTGGATGGCCAGCGTCAGATCCGTGCCGACGAGATCGGCGTTCTCCAGCGGCCCGAGCACCGCGAGCCGACGGCCGAAGCTCGCCTTGATGACGGCATCGACCGTCTTGGCGTCGCAGATGCCGTGCTCGACGAGCGCGATGGCCTCCCGCCACAAGGCGTGCTGCAGCCGGTTGCCGACGAAGCCGGGCACGTCCTTCTTGACGTGCACGGGCGTCTTGCCCGCGGCCTGGTGCAGCGCCATCGTCCAATCGACCGCCTGTTGCGACGTCCATTGCGTGCCGATCACCTCGACCAGGGGCACGAGATAGGGCGGGTTCCACCAGTGGGTGCCGAGCGCGCGCGAGCGGTCGCGCAGCCCTTCCATGATCTTGGTGATCGGGATCACCGAGGTATTGCTGGCGAGGATCGTCTGCGGCCGCACGTGCTGCTCGATCTCGATGAACAGCTTGCGCTTGAGCGGCAGATCCTCGAGCACGGCCTCGACCACGTAGTCGGCATCGCGCACGGCCTCGGCGAGGTCGGCGGTCGGCCGCACGCGCTCGACCGCGGACGGATCGTCGCCGAGATCCCGCAAATTGCCGAGAATGCGCGCCGTGGCGCCGTCGAGATTGGCGGCAGCCGAATCGTGGATCGACACGTCGTGGCCGGCGAGCGCGAACACCTGGGCGATGCCGTGGCCCATCAGGCCGGCACCGATGACGGCGATGCGCGCTTTCGCCATCGTCACCCCGCCGTGTAGCCGCCGTCGGCGTAGAGGATGTGGCCGGTGTAGAAGTCCGACGCTTTCGACGCCAGGAACAGCAACGGTCCGGCGAGATCGGACGGCTCGCCCAGCCGGCCCTTGGGAACCCGGGTGAGGAAACCTGCGCGCACGCCCTTGGCGCGGTCACTGTCCTCGAACATCCATTGGGTCAGCGGCGAGCGAAACACGGTCGGCCCGAGCGCGTTGACGGTGATACCGGTATCGCCCCATTCGCAGCCGAGCGCCTTGGTGATGCCGTCGACCGCCGACTTCGAGGCGCAATACGCGGTATAGCCGGCGGGATGGCCGAGAAGCCCGCGCGCCGACGACATCAGGATCACCTTGCCGCCCTGGCCCTGCTTGAGCATCTGCCGCCCGGCGGCGCGCGCGATCAGCCAGGATTGCGTCACATTGGCATCCATGACGTCGAGGAAGTCTTCCGGCTTCTGCTCGACGATCTTGGAGACCTTGTTCTGTCCGGATGCCACCACGAGGATGTCGACGCGGCCGAATTTCTTCACCGCCGCCTCGACGATGGCATCGCAATTTGCTTCCGAGTTCGGTCGCTTGGCCACGATTTCGACCTTGCTGCCGAGCTTTTCGCATTCGGCCGCGACCTTCTTCAGTTCGTCGGCCTTGCTGGCGCAGATCACCACGTTGGCGCCGGCGCCGGCGAGCACCTTCGCCGCCAGCGCACCGAACGCGCCGGTGGCGCCGGTGACGATCGCCGCCTTGCCGCGAATGTCAAACAGGGACAGTGGATTTTTCAGGAAGTCGTCGGACATGACGGCGCACTCGCAATGACGATGGTTCCTCCACCGTCATTGCCGGGCTTGACCCGGCAATCCATCATCTTCGCGGGAAGATGGATGCGCGGGTCGAGCCCGCGCATGACGGAACGTATTGCCCGGGCATGACCCCGTCGGCGTCACTTCTGCGGCGTCGACACCGCCACCAGCATGGTGACGACGTCGTTGCCGCGATTGACGATCTCTCGGCTCTCGTTCGGCCCGATGAAGCAGGAGTCGTTGGCCTTCAGCACGGTCTCCTTGCCGCCGGCGATGAGCGTGAGCTCGCCAGAGTGCACATAGTAGACCTTTTCCGTGGGCGAGGCGTCGGGCCCGGCGCCGCCGCCGGGCAGGAAGTGCGACAGCCCGACGGTGAACTCCTTGGGCCCGCCAGCGTCCAGCCCGAACAGGCGCAGCGAGCAATAGGCGCGATGATTGGGTG
>JBAUOM010000270.1:0-2767 GCA_049579765.1 Xanthobacteraceae bacterium | reverse complement strand
CGCAAGGGCGACGACGAAGCGTCGGTAGGGGAGTGCATAGGCCAGCCATTGAGCCGCGATAGTCTTTCTATCCTGGGTGCCGACGCCGTTAAGCGGGCGGAAGGCAACACGACTTGGCGCGACATCGTGTCGGGCGACATGAAGAATTGACCCCCTGACGACACGAGGAATTGACCCCCTCGCGACGTCGTCCAAAGGGGGTTTTATGCGGGAACGGCGACTCAGTTCAGGTCCTCCGCGGTTCAATCCGCGGAGGGAGGCGATGCTGGAGCCAGAAGCGGTTTCAGTGATACTCCGGCTCAGCGAGCTGGGGTGGGGTAGCAAACGGATTTCCCGGGAGCTCGGGATCAGCCGCAACACGGTGAAGGAGTACCTCGCGGCCGGCGGCTGGACGCCATACCAGCAGCCTGAGCGCAAGAAGGCGCTTGACGGTCTGGAGACTTGGCTGAGGGAGCGGTTGCGCCGTCATCGCGGCAATGCCGATGTGCTCCGCCAGGAGCTGGCCATCGAGAAAGCCATCGCCGTCAGCCTGCGCACGGTCGAGCGGGCGGTGAAGCCGTATCGGCAGGAGCTCGAGGCGGAGGCGCGAGCGACGGTGCGGTTCGAGACGCCACCCGGCAAGCAGATGCAGATCGATTTTGGCGAACGCCTGATCGAGATCGGCGGGGCGAAGCTGCGCGTCTACCTGTTTGTTGCCACCCTCGGCTACTCGCGCCGTTCTCACATCAGGGCGTTCCGCAACGAACGGCAGGAGAGCTGGTTCGATGGGCTGGAAAGTGCGTTCACGAAGTTTGGCGGAATGACCGAGGAGGTCCTGTTCGACAACGCGCGTGCTCTCGTGGTCGATCACGATCGCGCGAGTCGGACCGTAGTGTTCAACGAGAAGCTCAAGGCATTTGCCAAGCATTGGGGCTTTGCGCCGCGCGCCTGCGCCCCGTACCGCGCCCGCACCAAGGGCAAGACCGAGAACGGCATCGGCTACGTGAAGCGGAACGCGATTGCCGGCCGCTCCTTCCCGAGCTGGGAAGCCTTCGAGGCGCATCTCGAGGCATGGGCGCGCGAGGTTGCCGATGTGCGCGTGCACGGCACGACCGGAGAGGCGCCGATCGAGCGGTTCCGGCGCGCCGAGGCCGCGGCACTCAAATCGATCGCCGGCATACCGCCATTCCACGCTGCACGCGAGCTGATCCGGCGTGTGCAGGCGGACTGTGCGGTCGAGATCGACGGCAACGCCTACTCGGTGCCATGGCGGCTGATCGGTGAGACAGTGCGCGCCACGATCACGGACGGGATGGTGCGCATCTATCACGGCAGCCAAGAGGTAGCGGTCCATGCGACGTGTGCCGGTCGCCGGCAGCGTGCCATCGATCCCGCACACTTCCAGGGAGTGGCCGGATTCAGAGCAAGCTGTGCGCGGCCAGGCGCTCTCGCGGTGTCTGCCGCCAGCCTGCCGGCAGGACTGCTGCGGTCGCTGACCGAATATGAGGCGCTGCTGGGAGGAGGCTTCTGATGCCTGCCGCCCCGGATCGCCTGACCGAGATGCTGACACGACTGAAGCTGACCGCGGTCCGCGATCAGCTCGACGGCCTGCTCGACGAAGCAGGCCGGCAGGATCTGAGCTTGCGCGAGACCCTCGTCCTGCTGTGCGAGCGCGAGATCGCGCGCAAGGATGAACGGCGGATTGAGATGACATTGAAGCTCGCGCGCTTCCCGTTCGTGCGCGACCTCTCCGGCTTCGACTTCTCGGCGCAGCCCTCGATCGACCCCAAACAGGTGCGCGAGCTCGCCGCTGCGCGCTGGATCGCCAATGGCGAGAATGTGCTGCTGCTCGGCCCGCCCGGTGTCGGCAAGACGCATCTGGCAGTGGCGCTCGGGCGCGAAGCGATCCTGGCCGGGCATTCCGTGCAGTTCGTAGCAGCCACCGCGGTGGTAGCACAGCTCGCCAAAGGGCATAGCGAAGGCCGGCTCGAGGAGCGGCTCGCGCATTTCGGCAAACCCAAGCTCTTGATCATCGACGAGCTCGGCTACCTGCCATTCGAGCCCAATGCCGCGCATCTGTTCTTCCAACTCGTCAGTCGCCGTTACGAGAAGGGCGCAATCCTGCTCACGAGCAACCGCAGTGTTGGCGAGTGGGGGACCGTCTTCGGGGATCCCGTGGTGGCGACCGCCATCCTCGATCGTCTGCTTCACCACAGCCACGTGATCACAATCCGCGGCGACAGCTATCGCTTGAAGGAAAAACGCCGTAGCGGCCTGCTGCAAAGGGCCACTACCGCCGAAGGAAAGTCGGAGAAAAAAGCATGAGTGGTTGCTCGGACCGCGCTGAGCGAGTCGAGCAGAAACGCTCGCCGGGCGCCAAACAGGGGGTACCAAACATCGGACCCCTCTCAAAAAACCCGCCAGCGGGCTTCCTACGGGCTCGCTTTCGTGGCGCGAAGCCCGTTTTGATCAAAATCGTCCGCAAGCCGCTCGCTCGCTACGGCGCCATAGAAAGGCGCGCTCGCTCGCGGCTTGCTCCGCCTCGTCTCCGGAATCGCCGGCGCGCTTCGCTAACATTCGCAGTGAGGCAACATGAGGGGTCAATTCTTCATGTCGTCGGGGGGTCAGTTCCGGATGTCGCTTGACACCTGGAGCACGTTTTCGGCGATTCTATTTCGGATGAGCTAAAGGAAGCCGCGGTCGAGAGCCTGGAAGGGGCTACAGATGTGTGGGTGCCCAATATTGGGCGCGTGAACCTACCTGAGGAGGAGGAGGAGGAGGAGGAGGA
>JBAUOM010000269.1:0-5038 GCA_049579765.1 Xanthobacteraceae bacterium | reverse complement strand
GACGCCGACAAGGCTGTCACGGAGGCGCAAGCCGCGCTCGACAAGGCGGCGGTCGAGCGGCGCGCCGGCCGGGCGTCGGACGCGGATCTCGAAGCGGCGCGCACGGCTTTGGCGCGGGCGCAGGATCGCTTGAAGCAGCAGAAGGCGGACCTCAATCGCATTGAGTCCGACGCCAACACGCCGCTGCCGACCTTTGCGGAGGGTCAGGTCAATATCGCGCGCACCGAATTGGCGGCCGCCGCCGCCGCGCTCGAAAAGTTGATGATCCGCGCGCCCATTGCCGGCACGGTGCTGCAGGTCAATGCCAGGCCCGGCGAACTGGCAAGCCCGTCGAATGCCCAGCCGCTGCTGGTGCTGGGCGATATTTCCGCCCTGCGCGTGCGCGCGGAGTTGGATGAGCGCGACTTCGGGGAAATCAAGATCGGGCAGCCGGTCCTGGTGCGCGCCGCTGCGTTTCGCGGGCGCGAGTTCGCGGGAAAGGTCGCTTTCGTCGCGCCGCTGGTCGAGCAAGGGCGCATCAGCTCGCGCGGGCAGCGCAACGTGACCGACGTGGACGTAGTCGAAGTCCTGGTCGATTTGGCGCAGCCGGACCCGCTGGCGGTCGGCATGAAGGTCGACGTCTACTTCCAGTCCGAGGACCATTGACCGTTCCGGCGGTGCACGCGGGCGACCCGCGTGGCGCTACTCCGAGCCGGCCAGTCCAGCCTTTTCGACCACCTTGCCCCAGCGTGCGATCTCGCTGTCGACGAAGCGCTTGAGCTCGGGCGGCGGCGGGCTCGTTTGCGGGATGGTGCCGTCGCGGACCAGAGCGTCGGTGACCTCGGGATCGCTCATGATCTCGCGAATACTGCCGGAAAGCTTGTCGACGATCGCCGTCGGCACGTTGCCGGTCGTGGTCACGGTGTGCCACGAGGCGGTGTCGTAGCCGGGAATGCCGACCTCCGCGAGCGGCGGGATGTCCTTGACCGCCGGCACGCGCTCCTTGGTGGTGACGCCGAGGGCGCGGATCTTCCCGCTTTCGATCAGCGCGCGCGCCGGCGGCACGTCGCAGAACATCATCTGGATATGGCCGCCAACGAGGTCGTTGAGCGCCGGCGCCGAGCCTTTGTACGGGACGTGCACGAGGTCGAGCCCGAAGATGCTCTTGAACATCTCGGCGTTGAGGTGATGGAAGGTGCCGGGCCCGGGCGTACCGAAGGCGATTTGGCCGGGCTTGTCCTTGGCGAGCTGCACGAGGTCCGCCACCGAATGGATGGGCAGCGCCGGGTTGACCACGAGCACGAACGGCACGCGCGCGAGCAGCGCGATCGGCGTGAGCTCGGTGCGGGGATCATACGGCAGGTTCTTGCGCACGCTGACGTTGATCGCGAGCACCGTGCTCGAGGCCATCATGATGGTGTAGCCGTCGGGAGTGGCGTGCGCGACCGCCGCCGCGGCGGTCACGCCGCCGCCGCCCGGGCGGTTCTCCACGACGAAAGGCTTGCCCAGGCGCTGCTCGAGCTTCTGGCCGAGCACGCGCGCGAACAGGCTAGTGACGCCACCCGGTGCGAACGGCACGATGAAAGTGACGGGGCGGTTCGGGTAGTCGGACGCCTGCGCCAGCGCGCGGCCGGTGGTTGCGCCGGACACAAGCGCCAACAGCATGAGCCAGCGCACCAGCAATTTCATCTTCGGTCTCCCCTGCTTCCGGCCATTTGCGCCGCGGGTGGTTCGCTATTCCATCTTACCGTTGGCGGCTTCGATGATGCATGCCATTTCGCCGCTGCGCTCGCCCTGGCAGAACCGATTTCTCTCCTCCGCCCACCTACTGCGAACCTGCCAAGCCGGCCTTGGTGACGATGGCGCCCAAGCGGGCGATCTCGGATTGAACGAAGCTTCTCAGCTCGTCGGGTGGCGGCGAGGCGACCGGGATCAGGCCCTGGCGCCGGATGAATTCCTCGCGCACGTCGGTTTCGTCGAGCATCGCGCGCAGATCGGCGTGGAGCTTGTCGACGATCGGCCGCGGCGTCTTCGCCGGCGCCACCAGCATGAACCAGGACGCCATGTCGTAGCCGGGCACGCCGATCTCGGCCAGCGCGGGCACGCCGGCAATCGTCTCGACCCGCTCCTTCGTCGTCACCCCGAGCATTCGCACCCTGGCGGCTTGCGCCAGCGGCAGCGCGACCGGGATCGGCGCCGTCATCAGGGCGATGTGACCGCCGGCGAGATCGTTGAGCGCGGGCTGGATGCCCTTGTACGGCACGTGCTGCATTTCGATCCCGAGCGCGGCCTTGAGCATCTCGCCGTTGAGATGCTGGGCGGTTCCCGGCCCGGCCGAGCCGAACGAGAGGCCGCCGGGAGTGGCGCGTGCGAGCGCGACGAGCTCGGCGATCGAGCGTACCGGCAGCGACGCGTTGATCACCAGGACCTCGGGCGAGCGCGCGATCAGCACCAGCGGAATGAAATCGGTGAGGGGATCATAGGGCAGGTTCTTGTGCAGGCTCACATTGGTCGCCATGGTCGAGCTGGTCGCGACCATGAGCGTGTAGCCGTCCCCGGGAGCGCGCACCACCGCGACCGCGCCGGTCACCGAGCTCGCGCCCGGCCGGTTCTCGACGACGAAGGATTTTCCGTAGCGCTGCTCGAGCTTGCCGCCGATCAGGCGGGCGAGGATGCTGTACATGCCTCCGGGAGCGGACGGCGCGACGATGGTGACGCTGCGGCTCGGATAGTCCTCGGCGAGCGCGCGCGGTGCCGGCGGCGCCAGCAACGCGACGCCGATGACAGCGGCCCAACGCGAAATCGGCGGCATTCGCCTCCCCAGGCTCGCGTCTTGTGTCCCGGATGCAGTGCAGCGCGAGCGACGCAGCCAAGTGACGTGTAGCTTGCACAAGCTCCGCTGCGTCGCGAGTGGTGCGCTGCTGATCCGGGACCGTCCCATTCCGTGGCCGTCCCGGATCAGCGGTGCACCGCTTCGCAAGAGCTCCGCGCTGCACCGCGTCCGGGACACACAACGGCACGACCATAGCGCTTGCACGTCGCCTCCGGCAACATGAAGCAACTTCTGGTCGGCAGACTTTGGCTGCGCCGGCGTATCCAATGGCGGCCGCGTCGACGCCAGGGACGAGCCAACGAGCGTCCGGACACCGAGACAATGCGCCGCGCGGGGAGGGCGATGCGAGAATCAGTGATCGAGGTCGCGGGTGCGAAGCTCTCCTGTCGCGAGGCCGGAGCCGGGGCGCCCGTTGTCTTCCTGCACGACGCGGCCGGTGCCGCGTGGGACCCGCTGCTCGATGCGCTCAGCGCAAGATATCGCGTGCTGGCGCCGGAGCATCCCGGCTTCGGGCACGGGCCTCTGCCCGAGTGGATGATGAGCGTGGGCGACGTGGCGTTCTGCTACCTCGACCTGCTGCGGGCGCTCGACCTGCGCGAGGTGCACCTCGTCGGGCACGGGCTGGGCGGCTGGATCGCCGCCGAGATCGCGATCCGCGACACGTCCCGGCTCGCCTCGCTGGCGCTGCTCGCGCCGGCGGGTGTGGAAAGCCCGCAGGCTCCGTTCGACGACATCTTCGCGTGGACGGCGGAGGAGTTCGCGCGCCGCCACTTCCATGATGCCGAGCTGGCGCGGGAGTGGCAGCAGGCGCAGGCCGCGCTCGGCATCGACGTCGTGCTGCAGAACCGCACCGCGCTTGCGCGGCTGGCCTGGAACCCGCGCCTGCACAATCCGCAATTGCCCTATTGGCTGCACCGCATCGATGTTCCTACATTGCTGGTGTGGGGCGAGGACGATCAGGTGGTCCCGTTCGCATGCCACGCGCCGTTCCAGCGCGCCATCCGGCAGGCCGAGCTCGTCTCCCTGCCGCGCTCGGGACACGCGCTGCCGATCGAACGCGGGCGTGAGATCGCGCCGCGGCTCATGGCGTTCTTCGAGGGAGCCAAAGAGATAAAAGGATAAAGGGATGAAGACGTTCTTTTTCCACCTCATGCCCTATGCGGATCTCGATCTCGGCTATACCGACCGCCACAACTCGGCGTGGGTCACGTTGCCCAATTCCTATTTCGATCCGGCGGTCGGGGAGAAGCTCTATGCCCGCTATATCGGCGAGCTCGAGCTCGCCGATCGCCTCGGCTTCGACGGCATCTGCGTGAACGAGCACCATCAGACCGCCTATGGCCTGATGCCGGCGCCCAACCTGATCGCGGCGGCGCTCGCGCGCTCGACCAGGCAGGCCAAGATCGCGATCCTCGGCCGCGCGCTGCCGCTGGTGAGCAATCCGGTGGCGGTCGCCGAGGAGTTCGCCATGCTCGATCACTTGAGCGGCGGCCGCATCATCACCGGCTTCGTGCGCGGCATCGGCACCGAGTATTTCGCCAGCGGCGTCAATCCCACCCACTCGCACGGGCGCTATTACGAGGCGCACGAGCTCATCCTGCGCGCGTGGACCGAGGTCGGGCCGTTCCGCTATCACGGTCGCCACTACCAGTTCGACTACGTCAATCTCTGGCCGCGGCCGCTGCAGCAGCCGCACCCGCCGGTCTGGATCCCCTCGCAGGGAAGCTCGGAGACGGTGGAATGGTGCGCCTCGGCCAAGCGCAAATACACCTATCTGCAGACCTTCAGCCCGGTGAAGTCGGCGAAGAAGGCGTTCGACCTCTACCGCCAGGTGGCCGAGCGCGAGGGCTACGAGTCGCAACCCTCTCAGCTCGGCTGGGCGATCCCGACCTACGTCGCCGAGAGCGACGAGGTCGCGCGGCGCGAGCTCAAGCCGCATATCGAGGCGTTCTTCAACAAGTTCCTGCACTATCCGCTCGAGATGCGCATGCCGCCCGGCTATTCCTCGATCGCCTCGACCAAGTCGCTGATCGAGAGCAAGTTCGCCTTCCGCATGATGGAGATGACCGCGGAGAACCTCATCGAGCTCGGCATGGTCGTCGCCGGCAGCGCCGCCACCGTGCGCGAGCGGCTCGCGGCCTATGCGCGCGACCTCGGGGTCGGCAATCTCATCGCCATGTTGCAGATCGCGACGCTGCCCGCCGACCTGACGGAGAAGAACCTGCG
>JBAUOM010000268.1:0-2690 GCA_049579765.1 Xanthobacteraceae bacterium | reverse complement strand
GGGTGGTGCGTGTGGCACTGTCGGTGCGTCGATCTCACGACCCCCACCCCCAACCCCACCCCACAAGGGGGAGGGGAGCACACCGAATGCGCGGCGCTGTCCTGCATCAAAACCAGCGGGAGCCGCTTTAGTGGTCCTTAGATTCCGAAGTTCGCAAACGCGGGTGCCGCGAAATGATGCGAACTTCGGAATCGGACCACTAGCCGCGGGTCACCGCGGCCGACCGCGTGCGTCCGGGGCGACGCCGTCGCCGGAGACGGGCCCCGCGGCCCGCATCCGACTTCGCGACAAAGCGGGCCTTTGCCCTTGCTCGGCTCCGTCTCCTGGGCAACCATGGCCCTCAACTTGCATGTGCCGGCACGATGGGCCGCGCGCTCACGAATTGCCCACGCCGGCGACCCAGCACAGGGGAATTTCACATGATCGGCAAAAAAGCTCCGTTCGCCATCGCCTTAGCGGCCGCATTGAGCTTCCTCTCGCCGGCCGCCGGCGCCAAGGACAAGGTCAAGGTGGCCTTCATCGGTCCGCTCACCGGCGGCACCGCGGCCAACGGCATCGGCGGCCGCAACTCGGCCGAGCTCGCGGTCAAGCTGCGCAACGCCGATCCCAAGGCGAAATACGAGTACGAGCTCGTGGTGCTCGACGACGAGTGCAAGCCCAACATCGCCGTGCAGGTCGCGACCAAGGCGGCGGCCGACCGCAGCATCGTGGCGTCGGCCTCGCATTATTGCTCGGTCGCCGCGATCGCCGCGGTGGAGACCTACAACCGTCTCGGCCTGCCGATGGTGGTGTGGGGCGCGGTGCTGCCCGACATCACCTATCGCAACAAGTACCCGGAGGTGCACCGGGTCAACGGCACCATGATCAACCAGAACGAGGTCGCCGCGAAGTTCATGACCGGCCTCGGCTTCAAGAAGTGGGTGGTCATTCACGACACCACCGACTACGGCAAGGGTCACAACGAGTACTTCTCCAAGTACCTCAAGGCGGACGGTGGCCAGATCCTCGGCACCTTCGGCGTCACCGCCGACCAGCAGGATTTCACCGCCGAGCTCACCCAGGCCAAGGCGCTCGAGCCCGAGGTGATCTATTTCGGCGGGCTCACCCCGATCGGCATCCGCATCCGCTCGCAGATGGACAAGCTCGGCCTCAACGCCGCGTTCGAAGGCACGTCCGGCATCAAGTCCGACGCCTTTATCCAGGGACTGGGACCGCTGGCGGAAGGCTCGCTCAGCTTCATCGAGGGGGCGCCGATCGAGAAGCTCCCGGGCGGAAAATATTTCCAGGAGCAATACGACAAGGCCGGCTACAAGGAACCGCCGGAAGCCTATGGCGCCTTTGCCTTCGTCGCGATGCAGCTCATTCTCGACAAGATCGAAGAGGTCGGGCCCGACCGCAAGAAGCTGACCGACGCCCTGGGCAAGGTCAGCAACTACGACTCGATCGTGGGACCGGTCACCTTCGACGACCACGGGCAGAATACCGTTCCGCTGATCTCCAAGTTCGTCGCCCAGGACGGCAAGTGGGTGATCTGGGAGGACAGCGAATACGCCTCGGGCAAGCGCAAGCTGAAGAAATAATGCTCCGTAGCCCGGATGGAGCGTAGCGAAATCCGGGTTCGGTGCCGCGGGCCGAGACGCCCCGCATTGCGCTTCGCTCCATGCGGGCTACGATCCCCACCATGGACATCGCGCTGCAATACCTGATCAACGGGCTCATGCTCGGCACCATGTACGCGCTGGTGGCCGTCGGCTTCACCCTGTTCTTCGGCGTGCTCGACGTGATCAAGTTCTCGCACGGCGACGTGCTCACCGTCGGTGCGTTCACCGGGCTCGCCACCTATCTCGCGTTGCAAGCGGCGCAAGTCGGTTCGCCGCTCATCCAGCTGATCGCGGTGTCGCTCGTGGCGATGGCGGCAATGGCGGCGCTCGGGGCCGTGATCGCCCGCGCGCTGGTGCTGCCGCTGCGTTCGGCGCCGGCGCTCAACACGCTCTTGATCACGCTCATGCTGGGAACCGTGCTGCGCGAAGGGGTGCGGCTGCTCTACCCCGACGGCTCGAATCCGAAGCCGTTTCCGCGACTGCTCCCCACCACCGCCTTCAGCTGGGGCCATCTCACGCTGCGGCTGGACAGCCTGATCCTGCTGGTCGCGGGCGTGGCGATGATCGTCGCCGTCCATCTCCTGATCAACAGGACCAAGCTCGGGCTGGCGATCCGCGCGGTGGCGCAGGACGGCGAGACCGCCCGCGCCATGGGGATCAATTTCACCTTCGTCGTGCTGACCACCTTCGCGATCGGCTCGGCGGTCGCCGCCTTCGCCGGCGTCATGAACGGGCTCTATTACAACGAGATCAATTTCGGCATGGGCCTGCTGCTCGGCGTGTTCGGCTTCAGCGCGGCCGTGGTCGGCGGGCTCGGCAATATCTACGGCGCGATCCTCGGCGGCTTCCTGTTCGCCGGCCTGCAGACGATCGGCGCGGTCGCTTTGCCGTTCGCCAGCGCCTACAAGGACGTGTTCGCGCTCGCCGTCGTCATCGCCATCATGACCTGGCGGCCGACCGGCCTGATCGCGGAGAAATCGAGCGAGCGAGTGTGAGGGCATGGCCGCGCCGCCGAACGCCCGGTCGCCGCTTCCCGCGCTCGGCTGGGCGAGCGCCGCCACGCTCTACGGCATCCTGTTCCTCAGCGCG
>JBAUOM010000267.1:0-4441 GCA_049579765.1 Xanthobacteraceae bacterium | reverse complement strand
AGCCGCGGCAGCGCGGCGCCGATTGCCGCGATCCAGGCGCCGTGGCGCACGTCGCGGTCGCCGATGCGCTGGCGGTCCCAGGACGGCCGGTTCATCAGATTGCGCAGCAACGCGCCGTGCGCGTCGTAGAGCGGAAAGAGCTCACGCGGAAAGGACGGCAATTCGGAAAGCGGCGGCGGCGCCCGATCGAGCCCGACGCGCGGCTTCACCCACTGGAAGAACGCGGCCACCAGGTCGTCCATGGTCGGGAAATGCGCGTAGACGGTCGGCGGCGACACGCCCGAGAGCTCGGCGACGTGGCGCAGCGTCAACGTCTCGATGTCGTGGGTCTCGAGATAATCCTTGGCCGCCTTGAATATGCGCTCGCGCGTGAGCGCGGCCTGGGCCTCGCGCAAGGGGCTCTGATAGGAGCGCATGGTAGACATCGGGCGATTAAACTTTCCCAACGATAGTTTACTATACATGTATAAAATGATTTTTCACGCGTCTTGTCAACTTGACCGAGTCGAATGGGCCGCGCCGGACCGGCGCGCGTGGACTTGTTCGCGCGCGGTGTATGAGTGCTGATACCCTCAGGCCTCGCGGCCTTCGCCCGCAGCCACGCATGTGGGGATCGCGGCGCGGCAGCGGTCGCCGTGGGAGCCGGACCGCTCCGTCGGAGGACAACGTGCTCTACATCATCTACCAGGAAGACCGCGACGACGGCGCCGATATCCGTTCCGCCGCCAAGGAGCGGCATTTCGCCTATCTCGAGCAACACCGCGACATCCTGGTGCTCGGCGGCGCGCTCCTCGCCGACGACGGGATCAAGCGCGTCGGCAGTTGCCTCATCCTCAACGTGCCGAGCCGCGAGCAGGCGGAGGAGTTCTCGCGCAACGAGCCGTTCCGCCGGGCCGGCCTGTTCAAGAGCGTCAAGATCACGCGCATGCGTCGCGGCCAGTGGAACCCGGCGGCGGCGCCGAAGACGGCGGAAGGGAATTAGCGCATGTCCCGGAAAAGTGGGCACCGGTTTTCCGCCAAGGACATGCGCAAAGCCAAGGAATCTAGAGCGCATCCCGATTCGACCTAATCGGGACGGGCTCTAGCCCGACCGGTGCGGCAACCGCTGCGACGGCCGGCTCGCCGCAAGGACGCGCGGTTTTGCGTCGGGCAGGTAGCGCCGGCTCCACGCGCGTGTCGCGAAGGCATGGATTCCCCGCGATGCCGCTTGGAATCCGCGCCACCACGAATGTCGGCCATTCGGCCTCTCGAAGGTCTCGCGCTCGATTGCAAAGGCGCCGTCCAGGGCCCGAACCTGGCGGCGGAACCGGTCGGCGGCCCATTCATGGAGTTGACGGTCGAAGGCGCATTTGTCGTCGATCGCGCGCCGCACGTCGGCGGGGATCCACGACAAGGGCGGACGGTTCGGCGTGACGTTCTTGAGCGCGAACCGGACCTTGCGCAACGGCCAGCCGAACGTCGAACGCAGAAGCAGGAGCAGGTCCGCGAAACGATCGAGTGGCGCGGCGCTCAAGAAATGCTCCTCGATGTTGCGCTTGGCGGTTTCCAGGTGCTCGCGCCGCACGGGCGCCGCGAGCAGCGGTCGCCTGCCGTCCCACTGCGGTTCCAGCTCGGGGCATCCGCTCAGGGCCCTGACCTGCACATTGTCGAGACACAGGTCGCTGGCGGCGAACTCGCCGAGCGTCATCGTCCGCAGATGCGGATAGAACAGCGGCTCCGCGGGCGTCGTGAGCGAATAGTAGAACATCGACACGATGCGGTCCGCGGGCTCGCGCACCAGCGTGATGTACTTGGCGCTCTGCTCGAAGATCGCGTGCACGCCGAACGGCACATGTCCGTTGAGCAGCGCCAGCGACCGCTGCGTCCGGCGCGGCAGGCGGTCGTGACACTCCTTGATCGCGGAAAAGCGATAGAAGCCGAGCGCGGAATTCGAGTCGGTCGCCCAGCCTCCCAGCCTTTGCGATTGCGCGAAGTTGCGCACGAGCACGTCGCTCAATGTCGAGCCGCCGGTCTTGCCGATATGAAGAAAAATCAGGAGCTCAGGCTTCGACATGGCGGCGCATTTCCGTGTTCCATTGGGGCAAGGCCGCGCCGATCGCGGCGCGTCCCGACGGTTTCCGCCACTGATACGTGACGTCTCCGTGCAACCCCTTCGTTCCGCAACTCCGCCGGCCGGATGACTGGCCGGTGGTTCGCCCCTCGAGACTCTCCGGCGCTCGTTGCTCGCGAATGTCGGGATTGTTGAGTTTTGTTTCCGGCGAGCGATGTGGCAGTTCCGCACCCTGCGGACGGCTCCATCGCTCCAGCCGCGACAGGCGCACGCGAAGCGCCCTGCACAAATGCGCGGCGTTTGCACAATTTTTCGCCTCGCGCGGTCCGCTCTCGCAGGGACCGGGCGAAAGGGCGCGCCCGGTTCCGCGTTATCGAAGGCCGTTCGATGGCACACGGCTTGCTAGCTCGAAGCGTCAGCGGCTGTTGACCATTCGCCCGGCTCATTTGCGTCCGCCGAAGGTCCGGTGCGCATCCACGACACGCCAGCCCGGTGCGACCTGCGCCCGCCGCCAACCAGTGGAGATCAGAGATGGATTCGAGCTTCCACCCGACGCGACGACGATTCTTGCAAACCGGGGGATCCGCGCTCGCGGCCGCCGCCGCCCTTTCCGCCGGGCAGGGGTTCGACCTCGGGACCGCCGTCGCGCAGGGCGCGAAGCCGCTGTCGTTTCAATTGTCGTGGATCAAGAGCATCCAGTACGGCGGCTACTTCGCGGGCATCGAGAACAACACCTTCAAGAAATACGGCATCGATCCGACCTTCAATTCCGGCGGTCCCAATGTCGACGCCGTGGCCAATGTGGCCGGCGGGCAATCCGTGCTCGGCGACCGGCCGATCGGCCCGCTGCTGGTGGCGCGCGACAAGGGCATCCCGATCAAGGTGATCGGAACGGTGTTCCAGCACAGCCCGTTCAGCATCATGAGCCTGGCGAGCCAGCCCATCCGCACGGTCAAGGAGCTCGAAGGCAAGACGATCGCGGTCTCGACCTCCGCGCGGCCCCTGATCCTGAACCTGCTGCGCGACGCCGGCGCCGACACCCGCTCCGTCAACATCGTCCCCTCGTCCCCCGACCCCGCGGCGCTGGTGAGCGGACAGATCGATGCCTATTCCGGCTATTCCACCAATCAGGGCGTGATCCTGCAGACCCGCGGCGTCGACATCTTCGTCCTCAACGTGCACGACCTCGGTATTCCCGAGACCGCCGGCACCCTCTATGGCCGCGAGGATTTCCTCGCCGCCAACCGCGACCTCGTGGTCCGCTTCCTGCGCGCCTCGGTCGAGGCCTGGCGTTGGGCCCTCGACCATCCCGATGAAACGGCCAAGCTGATGGTGGAGAAGTACGGAAACCCGGGGCTCGACTACAAGGCGCAACTGACCGAGATCAAGGCGAGCAAGCCGTTCATCGAAGCCGGCCCGGCCGCGAAGAAGGGGCTGCTCGCGCTCGACCTCGCGCTCTATGCGAACATCATCGAGCTCTATCGCAAGGTCGACATCGTGAAGTCGCCGATGAAGGCGGACGAGCTCTGCGATCCGAGCTATATCGACGCGGCCTTGCAGAGCTAGCGGCGCTGCCGGGAGCCGGAGCGCCGGCACGCAAACCGACTTGATCCGGGAATGTCGAGGGACATCAGCGTCGACCAAGTGTCCATGGTCTTCTACGGCCGTGGCGAGCCGGTCATTGCGCTCGAAAAGGTCGACCTGCGCGTCCCCACCGGCCGCTTCGCGGCGATCATCGGTCCGAGCGGTTGCGGCAAGTCGACCTTGTTGCGCCTCGTCGCCGACGTGATGCAGCCGTTCGCCGGCAGCATCACCTTGGGCGGCGAAACGCCGCGCGCCGCGCGGCACGACCACGCCCTGGGCTTCGTGTTCCAGAGCCCCACCTTGCTGCCGTGGCGAACGGTGCGGCAGAACGTCGAGCTGCCGCTCGACGTGGTGGGCCGCAAGAGCGCGCGCCGGTCCGCAACCTCGTCGCTCGAGCTGATCGATCTCGTCGGGCTCAAGGGATTCGAGAACGCGCTGCCGCACGAGCTCTCCGGCGGCATGCAGCAGCGCGCGGCCATCGCGCGCGCCCTCCTGCTCAAGCCGGACGTGCTCCTGCTCGACGAGCCGTTCGGCGCGCTCGACGAGATCACCCGCCAGCGCATGAACCTCGAGCTGCTGCGCATCTGGGCCGAGTCGGGAACCACCGCGCTCTTGGTGACCCATTCGATCGCCGAAGCGGTCTTCATGTCCGACCAGGTCCACATCATGAGCCCACGGCCGGGCCGTATCATCGCCGCGATCGATGTCCCGCTGCCGCGGCCGCGCCGCCTCGACATGATGCGCACCTCCGTGTTCTTCGACTGCGTCAATCGCGTGCGCGACGGGCTGTTCGGCCAGGAGACGGCG
>JBAUOM010000266.1:0-6396 GCA_049579765.1 Xanthobacteraceae bacterium | reverse complement strand
GGCTAGAGACGGCCTCCTCCCGCCTGCTTAACGCGCAAGCCGCGGCTAATGTTTCATCGCCGGGTGTTGCGCGGAGTCCTCACCGGCGTGCCGGAGTTTTTTTGCATGTTGCCAATGCTTTCAATAGATTAGCCGCACATCGCCGTTAACCAATAGCGCAATGGTGCGAACTTCGGAAACTAGGTGTGCTCGGAGTGCTGCTCGCCGCGCTGTCCGCGGCCACGTTCGCCTTCAACAACGCCAGCGCGCGACGCGGGGTGCTGACCGGATCGGTGGCGCAGGCGCTTGCGATCACGGTGCCCGTCGGCGTGCCGATCTTCTTTCTCGCGGCGTTGGCGAGCGACACGCTCGCCACCTTGTGGCGTTTCTCCGCCGGCGCGGTCGGGCTGCTGGCGCTCGCCGGCGTGCTGCACTTCGTCGTGGGACGCTACTGCAACTTCCGCGCGGCGCAGGCGATCGGCGCCAATCTGTCGAGCCCGTTGATCCAGCTCAGCCTCGCGGTCACCCTCGCGCTCGCGATCCTGGTGTTGAAAGAGCCGCTCACGCCGCTGCGGATCCTGGGAATCGCGCTGCTCGCGCTGGCGCCCGCGCTCATGCGCAATGCAGCCGCCGAGCGCGCGCCGCCGAAATTCCAGCCGCGCTACACCGAGGGCTATACCTTTGCCCTGCTGGCGGCGCTGCTCTACGGCGTCACGCCGCTGCTCATCCGCCTGGCGGTGATCCGCGGCGATCTCGGCAGCGGCATTGCCGGCGGCCTGATCTCCTACCTCGCCGCCACGGCCATGGTCGCGCTCTTGCTGCTGTGGCCCGGCAATCTGCGTCACGCGCTCGCGGTGGCGCCGGAATCGTTGAAGTGGTTCAGCTATTCCGGTGTCTCCGTCTGCATTGCGCAGATGTTCATCTACATGGCCTTCGCCGTCGCGCCGGTGTCGATCGTGACGCCGGTGCTGCAGCTGCATCACGCGTTGCGCCTGGTATTCGCACGCCTGCTCAATCCTCACCACGAGATCTTCGGCGGTAGGATGGTGCTGGCCACGGCGCTGTCGCTGCTCGGGGCGGTGACGCTGTCGCTCGACGTCGAGCACGTGCTCTCGCTGGTTCCGCTGCCGCCGGCGCTGGCTGCGATGTTGCGTTGGCATTGGCCGTGACACGCGGGCGGCATGGCAATGTCGAAGGCGTCAATATGGCGTCACTCGCCTCCAAAATGCCAAGGGTGTCGTGTTGGCTATGATCGCTCGGTTACAACCGAAGAACCCCCCGGACGTTGGAAGAAACCAATGAATTCCCCTCGTGTGCTGCGCCTGTGCACCGGATCGATGGCGCTCCTCCTGCTCGCGGGCACGACGCGCGCGCAGGAAGCCGAAACTGCGCAGACCGCGCCCGATCTCTCCGCCCCCGATCTCTCCGCCGACGAGCCGCTCGATCTGTCGACGCCGCAGCCGGATGATGCCGGGCCCAAGGCGATCCACCCGCTGGCCGCCGGACCCTCCTTGTCCGATTGGAGCAGCCGGATGGGCATCGATTACCGTCAGCCGTCGATCCCGGCCGCCAAGTTCCAGCCGGATGCGCTCACCGCCGGCGCCATCCCCGACCAATCGACCGGGGTGGCCTGGGCGAGAGTGACCGCGCCCGGATTCGATTTCCCGCTCGGCTGGGACCAGACCTCGTTCGAGACGCGGGTCGATCCGTCGCAAGAGCAGGGCGAGCTCGGCACCACGTTGAGCCGATCCGTGCCGGTCGGCGACAACGTGATGATGACGCTCCAGAACGGCGTCTCGGTCACCCGTCCGCTCGCCAACACGCCCGCGCAGCACCAGGGCTGGGCCAGCAGCCAGGCGCTGCGTTTCAATTTCCTGCCGACCGATACCAGCCTGTCGGTGGGCGCCAACATTTCGAGCACCGACGAGAAATGGCTGCCCACGCTCAGCGCCGAGCAGAAGCTGTTCGGCGGACCATTCAGCGTCTCCGGCTCGGTGAGCGAGAGCACGACCGGCGAGAGCTCGAAGAGCCTCAGAGCCGGCTTCAAGCGGCAGTGGTGAGCTGCGCTGCGCCGCGCCGCCCCGGCCTGCGGGTCGCATTGCGCGCTCGCGATCGATCGCCTCTACCGGTTCGCGCCACTTCGGTCTAATGCGACTTCGCGCTAACGGCGGCCTTCGCTGGTGCCGGCGCCGCCTGCGTCCAAAAAGATGCCCACGACCGCCCTGCTCAGCGGCGATACCAGCAGCACGCGATTGTCCGCGACGGCGTAGCGGTAATCGCCGGTCTGCGGCACGCGGCGGGCGATGTCGTCGGGCATCGCGCGCAACTCGACGGCGGGCGGCAGCACCACCCCGACCTCGGCGTTGAACGCGGCGCCGGGCGGCTGGTTCTTGAGGCCCTCGTAGATGGCGCGGCGCTGCTCCTCGCTCAACGTCTTGAACGTATAGGCGAGCGTGCTCAGCTTGTCGTCGGCCGCGTTCTGTGCCGAGAATTTCGCCGGTACCGTATCGCTGTTCGCAGGTGCGCCCGGAACCGCCAGGGCGCCGTTGACCAGCACCGCGGTTTGCTGCGGCTTCTCGGTCGGCGCATGCGAGCCCGGCTCTTCCTTGCCCGCTTGGCCGGAGGGACTGTGCTGGGCGTCGTCGTGTCGTTGCTGCTGCTGCTGCGTGGTGTCGGCGGGTGGCGCGGGTTGCTGCGCCACGGCGACGGTCCCGCCGCCGGCGAAGGCCAGCGCCAGCACGCTCGCGCGCAAGAGATCTCCTCGCATCGCCCTCTCCTGTCGTTCTCGCCGGGCGCGACATAGGCATCGCGCCAACGGCACGGCCTCGTTTGCGGCTCCGCAGCCATAACCGCCGAAGGCGCCGTTTGGTTGCATCCCGGCGCGCGGCGTCCGATGTCGCGAAGACCCGGCCGCCGGCGGATCTCCGCGTGATCGGTGGGCGCGAGGATATTTCGGCTGCGTGCGCTCGCGCTTGTCGCTAAGCTGGGGCGCCGGGAGAGGGAAGACCGCAATGATTCTCGCACCGCTTGCCGCGGCGGCGCTCGTCGTCGGCGTCACGACCGGCCCGCACGTCGCGCCGAGGCTTTCGCCGGATTTGTCGCCGAATTTGTCCCTGGAGCAGAAGAGCGCGGCGATGCAGCCGTTGATGCGCTCCGCCACCGAATGCATCGCGCGCGCGGTCAGCGCCGACCCGCGCTTCAGCCGGCGCAATGCCGATCTCGGCGACCTGATCGTCGCCTCGATGTCGGGCTGCACCGCGCAGGTGCGCGCGATGATCGAGGCCTACGACCGCTATTTCGGCGACGGCGAGGGCGAAGCCTTCTTCATGGGTCCCTATCTCGACGTGCTGCCGGCCGCCGTCAGCAGCTGGGTCAGGGACAGCGTGAAATAGCGGCGCGAGAATGGCCCCGGTCGGGGCCAGTCTCGTTCACGCTGCGGCGTTCAGGCCGCCATCCGTCAGTCGCACCGCCGCTCGGTCCGCGTCACTCTCGTGCCGTTGCGCCACTCCTTGACGGTGACGGAACGGCAATCGCGAACGCCTCGCCCTTCGGTCTCGATCACGACGCCGTGGCGGCGGCGGGGATGATCGATGACGACACCGGGCCGCGGACCGATGTGCACGTCGATATCGGCCTGCGCCAGCCGGACGGGATCGGCATTGGCGGCTCCAACCAGACACGGCGCGGCCGCCGACACCGCGGCTGCCGTCGCCATTGCAAGCAGCATTGATTTCATGGACGTCCTCTCTGGGTTCGACACACCCATCAACGAGAGGCGGGGCGAAATCGTTCCGCGCCTGGAGCGCATCCGATCAGGTCGAATCGGGATGCGCCCCACTGCTATGCTCGTCCCTTGTCCCTGCGTTCCACGAACGCGCTGCTGACGAACGAGATCACCGGCTCGCCGCGTTGGTTCACGCCGATGCTGCGCACGAAAATGATGCCCCAGCCGGGGCGGCTGTCGGACGCCCGGGTCTCGACCACCTCGGTGGCGTAGGAGACGGTGTCGCCGACATGGACCGGCTTGAGCCATTGCAGATCGCGGAAGCCGGGCGAGGGCCCGAGTTCGGCCACCGGCTCGCCGCGGGCGCGCCGCGCGTCGTCCTCGCGGCGGCGGTGGTTGGACAGGAGCCGCATCCAGACGCAGGCCGTGTGCCAGCCGGAGGCGCACAGCCGTCCGAAATGCGAGCGCGCCGCCGCCGCCTCGTCGAGATGGAAGGGTTGCGGATCGAAGCGTGCCGCGAACGCCTTGATATCCTCGGCCGTGAAGGTGTGGCGGCCGATCGCGGCGATCTCGCCGACGCGGATGTCCTCGAAGAATTTCATGATCGGCCGCGCGCCTGCCCGGCTCCCGGCGTCGCATCGGCCGCGCGGCGGCCGAACATCGGGCTCACGACCAAGGTCATCACCGGCTGGCCGGACGCGCCGATGAGCTCGAAGCGGAACTTGACGAAGCCGATATCGGGACGGCTGCGCGAGGGACTGGTCTCGAGCACGGTGGCGCGCGCTTCGAGCCGCTCGCCCGGGCGCACCGGCGCGAGCCACTTCACCTCCTCGATGCCGGGCGCGCCCATGAAGCTCGCTTCACCGAGCAAGCTGTCGGACAGCATCCGCATCAGGATGCAGCAGCTGTGCCAGCCCGAGGCAAGCAGGCCGCCCGGCAGCGTCGCGCGTGCGGCCTGCTCGTCGAGATGCATGGGCTGCGGGTCGTATTCGGCGGCGAAGGCGACGATCTCGGCGCGCGTGACGAGGCGCGATCCGCACGCGGTGACTTGGCCCGGACTGAAATCTTCCCAATGGAGGCGGGGCACGGCGATCCTGCACGAAATGCGTTTCAGCACGACGCGGCCACCCTCGAGCGGACGCGGGTTCCAATCGGCCGCGCCGTCCGGGCGTCGGACCGAAGTTCCCTAGACGGCGCTCGCGAAGAGGTCAATCGAGCCGGCGGCATCGCGCCCCGCCCGCATGCGCAGCCCCGGTTAATCCGACATTAACAAGCATCGGAGAGCTTGATTGACCACCGGGATGCCGCAAGGCAGTGTCCGGCGGCGAAGGCCGACCGACGCGGCCGCGCCGTTGAAGCGCGCGGGAAACTGCCGGCGGGCGGCGTCGGCCGCACCGATTCGCGTAAACTCGCTGCGCGCGCCCCTTGCGTCGGGAGGAAGACCCATGTTCGATTTTCGCGACTTGTTCCAATGGGAACGGTTCATCACGCCGTCGATCATCAAGGTCTTCTACTGGCTCGCGGTCGGCATTGCCGCGCTGTTCGGCCTCTCCGGCATCGTCTCCGGCCTGACCTTGATGGCGCTCAGCCCGCTCGCCGGTCTGTTCTGGATCATCGGCAGCCTGATCGGGATGGTAATCGGCGTGATCTTCGCGCGCATCATCTCCGAGTTCGTGCTGATCATGTTCCGCATCAACGAGCATCTCGGCGCCATCCGGCAACGCGGACAGATGTGATGCAGACAACGGACGGCGGACGACGGACATCGGATTGTCGTTCCGCCACGCGGAGGTTCGAATCCTCCCACCCGAGCTGAGAGTCTTAGCCAATTCCGATTTTGAGATGCATAGGTGCGAATCCTCCCGCCCGTTTTTGGAGCGCCTCCCCTGCGTGATCTCGACCCGCCGCACCCGGCGACCAACGGGGCCGCGATCGTCACTCGCACCACTCACTCCTTGATCTCCGGCTCGACCAGCATGGCGAGGTGGTTGAGCGACTGCTGCCAGCCGAGATAGCAGGCCTCGAGCGGGATCGCGGCCGGCAGGCCTTCCTGGACGATGTCGAGCTCGGTGCCGACCGATACCGGCTTCAGGGTAACGGTGGTGGTCATCTCGCCGGGGAGGTTCGGATCCTCGAAGCGGTCCGTGTAGCGCAGGCGCTCGCCCGGCACGAGCTCAAGGTATTCGCCGCCAAAGGCGTGGGCTTTGCCGGTGGTGAAGTTGGTGAACGACATCCGATAGCTGCCGCCGACCTTGGCATCCATGTGATGCACGGTGCAGGTGAAGCCGTTGGGCGGCAGCCAGCGCGCCATGGCATCGGGCGTGGTGAAGGCGCGGAAAATCTTGTCTGGCTTGGCCGCGAGCATCCGGTGCAGCCGTACCGTGTTGGTTGAGGGATTTGCTGATGCCCTGGCCATTTCGCTCTCCTTCGATGTTACAAAGCCAGCTTACACGAGGGTCTCATAGGCAAGGACGAGCGCGCCGGCGCCTTGCCGACAACCGGCGCAAAAAAATGTCGCGCTCGGCGCGTGAGCGACCGCCTCGGGATCACCAAATCTTCCCTGTCGCTCACGCCGCAAGACACGAACGAGAGAAATGCCGCGCATGAACTAAGGACACTCCGAGCAATAACTGAATCGCAATCCCGGTCCTGCGGCGGAGTGACTCGGGCTTGGGGGATTCAGGTTCTAGGTG
>JBAUOM010000265.1:0-2455 GCA_049579765.1 Xanthobacteraceae bacterium | reverse complement strand
CGGCGGCGGCCTTGATCACCGCGATGTCGCGCGGCTCCTTGACATGGCGCAGGCGGAACTCGACCGGGTCGAGATTGAGCGCCGCCGCCACCTCGTCGATGAAGGACTCGCTGGCGAAGTGGATCTGCGGCCCGACCGGATCGCGCAGATGCGCGCTGCGCAGCGGCGAGCCGCGGTCGAGCAGCGGCGCGATCGTCTCCCAGGCCATGCGCTTGTTGGCGAACTCGTAGGACTCGGCGGGGACGCCGAAGCCGTCGTTGACCACGAGCGGCACGCCGCGGAACTGCCCGGCGAGCGTGTCCGGCGGCTTGCCGCCGTTGGTCTGCACGTCGATGCGCGAGAACCCCTTGCTGGTGAACTCGTAGGCCGTGACCTTGCCCGACGCATCGATGGCGGCGCGGGCGCGGTGGATCGAGGCGGGACCCTTCGGGTCCCATCCGGTCGCCTGCTCGCGGGTATATTGGACGCGCACCGGCTTGCCCACCGCGTTGGCGAGGATGGCGGCGTCCATCGCCGCGTCGTCGGCGTCGCTGCGGCCGTAGGAGCCGGGCCCGACCACCCAGATCGCGTGCACCTTATCGACCGGAACGCCGAGCGTGGCGGCGATGCCGTTCTGCACGAAGTGCGGCTTCTGCGAGCCGGTCCAGCAGGTGACGTTGCCGTCCTTGATCTCGACCAGCGCGCAGGCCGGTCCCATGCAGGCGTGCGACTGGAACGGCCACTCGTACTCCGCCTCGATCACCCGCGCGGCGGTCTTGAACGCCTCGTCGACGTTGCCGGCCTGCTTGCCGCCGATCTCGTGCTTTCGCACCGGCGCGTTGCGGATGTGCTCGTAGAGCGCGGTCTGGTCGGGGAACGGTGCCTTGGCGTCCGACCATTCGACCTTGAGCTGCTGCGACGCCTTGATCGCGTCCCATTCCTTGTCGGCGACGACGCCGAGGAAGCCCTTCTCCCACACGACTTTCGCGCCGGGGATGTCCTTGATCGAGGCTTCGTCGACCTTCGCCGGCACGCTGCCCGCGACCGCGGGCCGGATCATGCGGCCGTGCACCATGCCCGGCAGCTTGACGTCGGTGCAGAAGTCCTCCTGCGCGTAGACCTTGGGTGCGATGTCGGCGCGCGCGATCGGCTGGCCGACGATCTTGTGATCCTTGGCGTCCTTGGGCTTCGCCGTGCCGGGGGCATAGAGCGCGTTGCCGACCTGCTTGTTCCACTCGAGCTGGACGTTGAAGTAGCGCCCGCCGATCAAGTCCGCATAAGACGCCTTCTTCGATGGATCGCTCTTGGCGTGCACGATGCCGTCGGTGACGGTGAGCTCGCCGGCCGGCAAAGCGAGCCTGGCGGCGGCCATCTCGACGAGCACGCGCCGCGCCTCGGCGGCGGCCATGCGCATCTGCTTGCCGCCGAGCTGGACGCCGGTCGAGCCCGAGGCGCCGCCCTGGTTCACGCTGGTGGCGGTGTCGCCCATGATCACGGTGACGGCCTTGAACGGCACGTCGAGCTCCTCCGCCACGATCTGGCCGATGGCGACGAACAGCCCTTGCCCCATGTCCATCTTGCCGAAGAAGGCGGCGACGGTGCCGTCGGCGTTGACCGCGATGTAGGAGGAGAGCTGGTCGGGCGTGAGCGGAGGTTTCGTGCCTTGCGCGAAGGCACCTTGCGCGAACGCTTGTTGCGCGAAGGCCTGGCCGATGCCGAGCACGGTGTCGAGGGCGATCGGTGCGCCGACCGAGACCACCAGCGCGCCGCCGGCCTTGAGCATCGCGCGGCGGGAGAACTGCGGGGATTTTTCGTGTCTGGTCATGGTCGCCTCCCTCAGCCCATCATCTCGGACGCGCGCTTGACCGCGCGCAGGATGCCCATATGGGTGCCGCAGCGGCATTTGAGGCCGGTGAGCGCCTCCTTGATCTGCTCGTCGGTCGGCTTGCGGTTGCGATCGAGGAACGCCGCCGCGGTCATGATCCAGCCGTTGATGCAGTAGCCGCATTGCGGCACCTGCTCCTCGACATAGGCCTTCTGGACCGGGTGCGGCTTGTCGGGCGTGCCGAGCCCGGCGAGCGTCACCACCTTGGCATTGCTCACCGCCGACACCGGGGTGACGCAGGAGCGCACCGCCTGCCCGTCGACCTGCACGGTGCAGGCGCCGCATTGGGCGAGGCCGCAGCCGAAATGCGGATTATTGAGGCCAAGCTCGTTGCGCAAGGCATAAAGCAGCGGCATGTCGGGATCGGCGTCGATCGTGTGGACCTTGCCGTTCACGTCGAGGTTCATTCGCGCCATGGGGGCATATCTCCCTGGGATGTCGTCAACTGCGGCCGGCGCGCCCTCGCGCCTCGGCCGCGGGATCCTCGCTTGACTTGCGAATTGTTCCAGAGTGGCAAGGCTAGTCCAAGCCATGGGGGAGGGAAACACCCCGCCGGAGCTTTCCTGCCGTGCCTTCCGCGCATCGGTGCAC
>JBAUOM010000264.1:0-4040 GCA_049579765.1 Xanthobacteraceae bacterium | reverse complement strand
TTGCCGCGGCGGCCGTCCTCCAGCGTGCGCCAGGTGCGGAAGATGGTGGCAAGCCGCGCCGATACCTGCGGATTTTTCGGATCGAGCGCCAGCACGGTCTCGGCGATGAAATCGTAGCCGGCGCCGTCGGCGCGGTTGAACTCCTTCTGGTTCATCGAGGCGAATGCGTGGATCAAGGCACGCACCCGATTGGGGTTGGCGAGCGAAAACGCGGGATGTTTGGTGAGCGCATTGACGCGATCGAGCGTGGCCGGTTCCGGAATCGCGGCCTGCAGCGTGAACCACTTGTCGACGATCAACGGGTCGCCGGCATAGCGCGCGTAGAAATCGTCGAGCGCGGCGGCACGCTCGGGGACGTCGCACAGCGACAGCGCTGCGAGCGCCGCCATGCGGTCGGTCATGTTGTCGGCCGCCCGATATTGTCCGGCGGCGAGCGAGACGGCTTCCGGCCTGCGCGTGGCCACCAGCAGGTCGAGGCAGGCGTTGCGCAGCGCACGCCGCCCGGCGCTCTGGGCATCCGGCCGATAAGGCCCAGCTTCGGACAGCCGGCGGTAGCGGTCGAAAAGGGGAGCGGCGAGATGCGTCCCCACCGCGACGCGCAGGGCCGAGCGCGCCGCGAAGATGGCATCGGGATCGACGTCGCGGCCGATCTCGCGCGCGACGTCCGCTTCCCCCGGAAGCGTCAACGCCAGCGCGACGAAGGCGGGCTCGAGCGCGGCGTCGGCAAGGAGCGCGTCGAGGGCGTCGAGCACTCCGTCGTCTTCGCGCGTCATCCGGCCGGCGACTAGGTCGGCGGCGTGGGCGACGAGCAGGCGGGTGGCCAGCGTCTGCAGCGCCTGCCAGCGGTTGAAAGGGTCGCAATCGTGTGCCGCCAGAAATTTCAGATCGTCGGTGCCGAGATCGACGGCGAGCTTGATCGGTGCCGAAAATCCGCGATTGAGCGAAGGCACCGGCGGCGCACCGACATCTTCGAACACGAAAGTTTCGGCCGGCTCGGTCAGGGTCAGCACGCCGCGTTCGAACGTGCGCCCATCGCCGAGCCTGAGCGGCAGGTCGCGGCCGTCGGGCCCGACCAGCCCGACGGCGAGCGGGATGACCATGGGTTGCTTGCTCGGCTGACCGGGCGTGACGGGTACGGTCTGCGCGAGCTCGAGCCGGTAGCTCTTCGACGGCGCGTCGTAGCGACCGGTGGCGACGACCTCGGGCGTGCCGGCCTGGGAGTACCAGCGCATGAATCGGCCGAGATCCGCGCCCGAGACGTCGGCGAAACACTGCACGAACTGCTCGATCGTCGCCGCCTCGCCGTCGTGGCGGTCGAAGTAGAGGTCCATGCCGGCGCGGAACATCTGCGGGCCGAGCAGAACCTTGAGCATGCGCACGACTTCCGCGCCCTTCTCGTAGACGGTCGTGGTGTAGAAATTGTTGATCTCGTGATAGACCTGCGGCCGCACCGGATGGGCGAGCGGACCCGCGTCCTCGACGAATTGATGGGTGCGCAGGCCGCGGACGTCGCTGATGCGCTCGACCGCGCGCGAGCGCATGTCGGCAGAAAACTCCTGGTCGCGGAAGACCGTCAGTCCTTCCTTGAGGCAGAGCTGGAACCAATCGCGACAGGTGATGCGGTTGCCGGTCCAGTTGTGAAAATATTCGTGGGCGATGATCGCCTCGATCCGCTCGTAATCGCCGTCGGTCGCGGTTTCGGGAGAGGCGAGCACGTACTTGTCGTTGAAGATGTTGAGACCCTTGTTCTCCATCGCGCCCATGTTGAAGTCGGAGACCGCGACGACCATGAAGATGTCGAGATCGTATTCGCGGCCGAACGCGGTCTCGTCCCAGCGCATGGCGCGCTTGAGCGCGTCCATGGCGTGCAGGCAACGGGACTCCTTGCCGGGCTCGACATAGACGCGAAGCGTCACCGCGCGGCCGGACATGGTGCGGAAGCGATCCTCGACGCAGGCGAGCTGCCCTCCGACCAGCGCGAACAGATACGACGGCTTCGGGAACGGATCGTGCCACACCGCGAAGTGCCGGCTGGTGCCCGGCACGTCGCCCGCCGCGAGCAGGTTGCCGTTGGCGAGCAGCACCGGCGCTTCCGCTTTCTCCGCCTCGATGCGGGTGGTGTAGACCGCCATCACGTCGGGCCGGTCGGGGAAATAGGTGATGCGGCGGAAGCCCTCGGCCTCGCACTGGGTGCAATAGATCGGGCCCGAGCGATAGAGGCCCGAGAGCTGGGTATTGGCGGAGGGATCGACGACGGTCTCGATCTCAAGCCGGAACGGACGGGGCGGCGGCTGCGCGATGGTCAGCCGGTCCGCCGTCGCCACGAACTGTTCGGGAAGCAGCACGGCGCCGTCGAGCCTGAGCGCCCGCAGCTTGAGCCCGTCGCCGTCCAGTATCAGGGGCGCCGGCGCGGCGCCGTCGCCGTTGGGGCGCAGCGCGAGCGTGGCGCGCACCTGCGTGGCGGCCGGGTCGAGCGAGAGCTCGAGCTCCACGGTGTCGACCAACCAGTCGGGTGGTCGGTAGTCCTCGAGCCGGACGGGGCGAGCCTCTTCGGTGCGCATGTCGGTTCCGCTTGGCTTTGCGCCCGCTGCGGGCGCCGGTTCGCAGTCGAGACTGGGAACCGGTACCGTTCGAGGCGCGAGGTGGTGGCATTTTTACTCATATACGCTGAATTCGCTTCCTGCTTTAATCGCTTCCCAAGAAGCTGCAACCCATTGTATGGGTGCGCAACGAATTTGGGAGGAATGTAATGACCATGCTTCGCATGCTCGGGCTCGGTCTGGTCGCGCTGGTTGCCGCGACGTTCAGCGCGCCGACTTCGACCTCTGCGCAGAACTATCCGAGCCAGCGGGTCACGATCGTGGTGCCGTTCGGCGCCGGCAGCGTGACCGACATCATGGCGCGCATCATCGCCGAAGAGGCGAGCAAGCGCTGGGGCCAGCAGGTCGTCGTCGAGAACCGGCCCGGCCTTGCCGGAACGACCGGCGTGGCGAAGGCGACGCCGGACGGCTACACGCTGATGTTGACCTCGAACGGCCATACGGTCGCGGGCATCGTCAACAAGAATCTCTCGTTCGATCCGGTCAAGGATTTTGCCGGCATCACCCGCATCTGCTCGGCGCCGCTCTACCTGATCGTAAATCCCGATGTGCCGGCGAAAAATCTGAAGGAATTGATCGATCTGGCGAAAGCGAAGCCGGGAACGCTCAATTTCTCCTCCCCGGGCCTCGCCAGCACGACGTTCATCGCCGGTGCGTTGTTCAGGAAGGCCGCCGGCATCAACATCGTGCACGTGCCGTTCAAGAGCGCGCCCGACGCGGTGACGGCCGTCGTGCGCGGGGACGTGCAGATGTATTTCGCGCCGGTCAACCTGTCCAAGGAAATGGCCGAGGCCGGAAAGGTGCGCGCGATCGCGGCCGCGACGCCGCAACGCATCCCCGACATGCCGAATGTCCCGACCTTCAAGGAAGCCGGTTTGGACTTCGCGTATGACTCCTGGTTCGGTCTCATGGCGCCGGCCGGCGTGCCGCGCCCGGTGGTCGAGAAGATCAATCACGACATCGTCCAGATCTTGCAGTCTCCCGAGGTCAAGGCGCGGTTGGCGGCGCAGTTCGTCATAGGCGTGACCGACACGCCGGCGCAATTCGACAAGATCATCAAGCACGAGACGGCGAACCTGACCGAGGTCCTCAAGCAAGCCAGCAACTAGTGCCCCGAACCCGAAGTTCGCGCACATCGTGCGGCAAGTGCGATCGCGAACTTCGGGTTCAAAAGGGGCACTAGAATCATAGAGTTGCTAGTGGTCCTTAGATTCCGAAGTTCGCAAACGAGGGTGCCGCGAAATGATGCGAACTTCGGAATCGGACCACTAAAGCGATTCCCGTTGGTTTTGATGCAGGACAGTGCCACGCACTCTGAACCGCCCCGGGTTTGCCGGAGGCTCCAACTCCTGAGAAGGTGGAGCCATGACGAGCAAAACGACGAACAAGTTTTCCCCCGAGGTTCGCGCCCGTGCGGTGCGGATGGTTCTGGATCACGAA
>JBAUOM010000263.1:0-4036 GCA_049579765.1 Xanthobacteraceae bacterium | reverse complement strand
GCTGACGCCGTTGGAGCCGCCGACCTGTCCGCCCGACCAGTTGCTGGCCGCCCGCTGCGGCGCTGCGCGCTCCGGTGCCGCCCGTTGCGGCCTCGGCTTGGCCGGAAGCTCGGCCGCGCCCGCCGGTTCGAGGATCGCGACCGCACACAGCACGCCCAGACAAGAAATCAATGATTTCACGACACGCCCCCCGTGCATGATTAATTCCCCGCATAGACCATAGGCTCAACGGAGCGCCTAAATCAATTTAAGACCGTGCGGAGTCGGTGGATCTGGCGCGTTCTTGAGCAAGTGTGGCGCCGCCGTCACACCAATTGTGCAGGTGCAGCAGGCGTTCGGCGCCCAGGGGCCGTCATGCGGGGGGCCGGTGGCGGGCGGACACGACTTTCGCCGTCTGCTGCAGCAAGCCCTGCCGGACGGCATCGAGATGCGCGAGGCCTTCGCGCAGCATGCCCTCGTCGAGCGCCTTGCGCCCGGCCGCGAACGCGGCGAGTCCGGGATCGTCACGCGGCACCAGGGCATAGATCGCGCGCGCGCCGCCGAAGCCCTTGAGATCGATATCGTCGATCCGCAGGAGGACGTTGCTCCCGAGCACGCTCGCCGCCGGCGACTGCATGATCATCTCGGCCGTGGACGCCGCGACCAGCAGCGCAAGCCCATAGTCGTCCGGCACCTTTTCGAGCCGGAACGTCTCGTTGACGGCGGGGCCCATGATCGTGAAGTTGCTGCGCTGCTGAGCACCCAGATCGCCGACATAGACCTTGCCGGAGCACACCACGGCGCGCGCGGCAAGCCGGCTGTTGTCCGATCCCTCGGCGGCGCTCACGGCCTCGATGATGTCCTGCGCGGCTGCGAGCGCCTTGATGGCGTGCTCCGGCTCATCGGAAAGTCCGTTCCAGAACGCCAGCACCGCGTCGCCCAGAAACTTGTCGCTGCAGCCGTCGTGGCGGTCGATGGCCGACTGCATCAAGGTGAAGTAGCGGTTGGCCACCCGCACGATCTCCGACGCGCTGAGGTCGGGTCTGTTCGAGAAGGCGGTGAACCCCTTGAGATCCGCCAGCAGAATAGAGACTTCCCGCTCCTGACCGTCGCGCGGATCGGCGAACCCGCTGCGGGCGAGGGTCACCAACCGTTCCGGCGGCAGGTAGCGGCCTGCGGTGCGGAACAGCCGCCTGAACAAGGCGCGGTGGCGGATCGAGCGGACGCCGAGAATGGTGCCGAATCCCGACACGGTGATCAGGATCGGGTATCCCATCGGCAGCCAAAAATCGGCGAATGCCAGCGCGGCCGCGCTGAACGCGCAGCCGACAAGCGCCGGCCCCACGAGGCCGAAGGCCACCGAGCGGGCGAGCTGCACCAGGATGACCGAGGTCGGCGACACACCGCGTTCACCCAGCGCCAACGCGCTCTCGTCGCGAAACGCCATCATCGCGAAAAGCAGCGCCAGGGCGGCGCCCGACGCCAGACGCAGCCATGCGGGCGCGAGCGTCACGGGATGCTCGCTCGCCGCCGACTGGATGGCCGCGATCTGGAGCAGCGCGCCCGGGACGTGCTCGATGCGCGGACGTTCGAACCGGCCCTGCTGCGGCGCACAACGATCGCTCGCCGGGGCGGGCCGGGAGCGGCCGAGAAAGCGCGCCGGACCGCGGTGCTCGTCTTCGCCGAGCACTCCGGTCCCCACGACGACGATCCGCCCCTCGACGGCCATGCGAACCTCTTCGGCGCCCTCCTTGGAGGCGAGGCAGGCCAGCACCGTGGCGAGGCTGTAGGTGGGCGTCTCCGTCAGCGGGCCCGCGGGTGTGATCAGGATGCGCTCGGTGGAAGAGGCTTGGCGAACACCCCAGCCGGCGCCGAGCGCGGCAAAGCCGAGCGCGATGCGCCCGTCCGGCAGCCGGACGAGGGGAGCCGTGCTTCGCACCCTCCCGTCCGACTCGACCTGCAGGTCGAGCACCCCGACGCGCGACGCTCCCACCGCCGCGAGGAATGGAGGCCCCGGTGCAACGCTGGGAAAACGCGCGAGCACGACCCGGTCGCGGCCGCGCGTGAGGCTGTCGATCAGGCTGCGGTCGTAACCCGGCAGGGTGAACGCCCCGACCTTGAAGTCCGCCCCGGCATAGGCGAACACCACATCGAAGGCGACCCGGCGCGCCCCGGCGGCGAGCAATCCGTCGATCAGGCGGGCCCAAATGGGTTGGAACAAGGCGCGCGGAAGCGCCGCGAGCTCGGGGCTCGCAAGCGAGGCATCGTCGATGGCGATCATCACGACCGGCACGGCCGGGACGTGCCGGCGCAACGGCTGCGCGGCCTTGAGCGTCAGGTCGTAAATGAGCGCGTTCGGGCCGCCGAGCGCCGAAAAGCGGCTGTTATAGCCGCTGAAGTAACCGGATAGCCCACCCGCCACCACGAACACCGCCGTGGTGAAGCCGACGAGCGTTCTCCAGTTTCGGATGCTCCAGTCGCCGAGATCCACGAGGCCGGCCTCAGGTTCCTCGACGCCGTCGCCCGGCGGCGGTCAGCGTATGCCGTAGGTCGCGAATTCGTCCGCGATGTCGGGCTGGATCAGCTTCGCCGCCGCGATGTCGCCGTTGCCGCCGGAGCTATTGCCGGTACGCAGCTTGGCGATGCCACGCCCGTAGAGCGACGAGGCGTGTTTCGGCGCGATGCGCAGCGCCGCGTCGTAGTCGGCGATGGCATTGTTCGGCCGGCCCATCTTCAGATTGACGAGGCCGCGGCTGTCGAGAGCGTCGGCATAGCGGGGGCGTATCTCCAATGCCTTGTCGCAATCCTTGAGCGCCGGCTGCAGCTCCCCGATCATCGCGCGCGCCCAACAGCGGTTGTTGAGCGCTTCGGCGTCCTTGGGATCGAGCCGGACGACCTCGTCGAAATCCTCGACCGCGCGGGCGAATTCCCCGTGCTGCGCATAGAGCTGACCGCGCTTGTAGTAGGCGGCGCCGTCATTGGGATTGAGGCGGATCTTCCGGTCGAGCTCCTTGATCGCGGGGTCGTCGATGCGAGAAACCGGAGCGGCGGCGGGCGGCGGCGACGGCGCGGGGGCGAGCTTGGCGAGTTGCTCGCGCGCCCGGTCGGACTGGCTTCCGGAGGGGTATTTGGCGAGAAAATCCTCCCACGCCTTCTTGGTCCCGATGCGCTCCGCGGATTGATAGGCCGTGCGTACCTCCGCCTCTCGATCGGGCCGCGGCGGAGACGGCGCGGCCTTCTCCGATTGGCTCGGAGTTGGCGTGGGTGCCGGCTTCGCCGGGTTTGCCGGCGTAATGAACGAGAACTCCTCCACCAGGGAGGAGGAGAACCATGGGACCTGCTCGCCCTGGGACGCCCGCGACACGCCGATGAGCGTGCGGTTGAAGGCCTCTTCGATCCGTCCCGGCCCGCGGATCTCCTTGATCAATTCGCTCACGAAGGCTTGCCGGTCCCCGTCTCTGGTCACGGCGCCCGGGGCGGCGGCGTACATGACGACCGTGCCTTTGGGCACGCCGACCGGCGCCAGCCCGTCGGCGACGGCGCGAAAGCGGCGTTCGAAAGGATTTCTCCGCGACGCGTCGAGAATCGCGATCTTGACCTGCGCGCCCCTGTTGTTCATCTCGGCCAGAACCGCATCGAGGCTGTAGCCGTCGCGGCGCACGTCGGGCTCGGTCCAAATCTGCGCATTCACCGGGATCATGAAGGTTTGCCGGTCCGACTGGATGCCGAAGCCACTGAAAAAAAGCAGCGCCGCCGAGCCGGACTTGATCTTGCCGTAGAAGCGCTCGAGCGCCGCGCGCATCGCCTCCTTGGTGAGGTTCTCGCCGGTATCGACCTCGAATCCGTGCCGCCGCAATTCGTCCGCCAGGGCGCGGGCGTCGTTGACCGGATTCTTCAGCGGCGTTTCGGCGTCGGGGTAGGCCGAGTTGCCGATGACCAGCGCCACCCGCGCGTCGCTTTGCTGCGCGGCAACCGGGTGCGCTCCGGCCGCCGCCAGGAGGATCAGGAGGAGGGGAAAGATGAGGCGGGGATTCAGGTACGCCATGTGCGTGTGTCC
>JBAUOM010000262.1:0-10014 GCA_049579765.1 Xanthobacteraceae bacterium | reverse complement strand
GCTACACGCTGATGATCGGCAACACCAGCACGCTGGCGGTGATACCCGCAGTCTCCGCCAGTGCCGGCTACGATCCGGTCAAGGACTTCGCTCCGATCGCCAAGGTTACGGAGGGATTCCAGATCCTGGTGGTGCATCCGTCATCGCCGTGGAAATCGATCAAGGAGCTGGTCGATTATTCCAAGGCCAATCCCGGCAAGCTCAACTATGCGCATACCGGCGCCGGCGGGCTGCCGCATCTGGCCGGCGAGCTGTTCATGCTGCGCAGCGGCGCGAAGATGACCGGCGTCTCCTATCGCAGCGGCGGGGAGTCGAGCACCGCAGTGTTGAGCAAGGCAGTCGACCTCACGCTCGAGAACATCGCCATCCTGGGGGCGCTCATCCGCGACGGCAAGCTGCGCGCGCTCGCGGTCGCCAACAAGACGCGCAGCCCGTTGCTGCCCGACGTGCCCACTATGGCCGAGGCCGGCGTGCCGGAGGCCGAGGCCAACACCTTCTTCGGGCTGGTCGCACCGGCCGGCACGCCCGCGAGCATCATCGCCAAGCTCAATTCCGCGATGAACGAGGGCATGCAGGCGCCCGATATACAGGCGAAGATCACCAGTCTCGGGACCGAGGCGAGGCCCGGCTCGCCCGCGGACTTCGCGGCGTTCATCGCCGCCCAACATCGCAAGTGGGTGGAAGTCGGCAAGGCCGCGGGCGTGAAGATCGATTGAGCAGCCTCCGCGCATGGCGAGAATTCCCGTTCTGATCGTGGGCGGCGGTCCCGTCGGGCTTGCGCTTGCAAGCGAGCTCGGTTGGCGCGGCATCGCCTGCACGCTGCTCGAGCAGGGCGACGGCGCGATCGTCACCCCGAAGATGAACGAGGTGAACGTCCGTACCATGGAGTTCTGCCGGCGCTGGCGCATCGCGGATGCGGTGCATGCCTGTCCATTCCCGCCGGACTATCCCCTCGACGTCGCTTTCGTGACGAGCCTATCCGGCTACGAGCTCGGCCGCATGCCGCGCCCGCCGCGCATGAGCCAGACGCCGGAGCCGTACAGCCCGATGCGGCTGCAGGTGTGCTCGCAGATGTGGTTCGACCCGATCCTGCAGAGCTTCGCGCGCAGCTTCCCGCAGGTGAGCCTGCGCTATCGGACACGGCTCGAATCCTTCGCCGCGTCCAGCGACGGCGTGACCGCGGACATTGTCGATCTCGAACGCGGCCGCCGTGAGCGCATCGAAGCCGATTATCTGGTCGGCTGCGACGGCGAGACCAGCATGGTGCGCCGCTCGCTCGGCATCGGCCTCAATGGCAAGACCCTCGGGCATCCCGTGCATCTCTATTTCCGCGCCCCGCATCTGTTGGAGGTTTGCGGCCGCAAGCCGACGACTTTCTTCATCACCGTCGATCGCGACGGCGTGTGGTCGAACGTGCGGGTGATCGATCCGTCGAATGCGATGTGGCGGCTCATGGTGCTCGACACCGACGGCACGTTGACCCCCGACACCGTCGTGAAAAATATCTGCGCCGTGCGCTCGGCCGTTCGCTCGAAGTCGAGTGGCTCGGCACCAGCATCTGGACGAGGCGCAGCGTGGTGGCCGATCGCTATTCGAGCGGCCGGGTCTTTCTGGCCGGCGATGCCGTCCATCAGCTATCGCCGACCGGCGCATTGGGCATGAATACCGGCATTGCCGATGCCGTCGATCTCGGCTGGAAACTCGCTGCCGTGCTCCGCGGCTGGGGCGGCGAGCGCCTGTTGGCGTCATACGATGGCGAGCGCAGGCCGATCGGCAACAGGAACGTCGGCATGGCCGCCGAGTTCTACGTGGAGCACGAAAAGTTCGGCGACGGCCTCGCTGTGATCGAAGCAGACACTGCGGCGGCCGCGGAGGTCCGCAAGCGCGTGGGCGACGCGCTCGTGCGGGGCGTCGGCCGCATGTTTCGCACGATCGGGCTGCAGCTCGGCTATCGCTACGAGGATTCGCCGATCTGCCTGCCCGATGGCACGCCGCCCTGTCGGGACGACCCGGAAGCGTTCGTGCCGTCGGCGCGTCCGGGTTCGCGCGCGCCCCACGCTTGGCTCACGGACGGCCGCTCGATGCTCGACCTCTACGGTCGCGGCTTCGTGCTGCTGCGGCTCGGCTCCGGCGCCCCCGATGCGGCGGCATTCGAGGCCGCCGCCGCCGAGCGCCGGGTGCCGCTCGAGACCGTCGTGATGGACGAGCCCGAGGCGGCGAAGCTCTACGAATACGCGCTCGTCCTGGTACGGCCCGACGGCCATGTGGCCTGGCGGGGAGACGAGATGCCGACTGACCCTGCCGCCGTCATCGACCGCGTGCGCGGTGCGGCGGAGCCGACCGCCGTTCCTACGCCAGCTCTCCCAACGGAAAGCGCGCCACGTCCCGCAGCAGGGCGATGAAGCCATCGGCCTGGTGCTCCGCGGTCTGGCGGCCTTTGTCCGCGGTCGCCGCGGAGGCGTCCCCCACCGCGCCGTCGGGGTTGGTGTCCTGTGCGATCCAGCCGAAGCCGTGCTGGCCCGCCGGCCGCAGATGCGTGTAGTCCTGCTCCATTCGCGGCGGCCTTGGACGGGAACAGCTTGGCCTTGCTCATGTCTACGAGATCGGGCCTAAAATGCAGCATCAGCGAGGTCTCGATGTCGCCGGCGTGGATGCCATGCAATGCCCACGTGCTCCGTCCGCCCGCCGTGCTCGCGGAGGCGTCCTGCACCTTTTGCAGACGTCGGCGATCCCGCGCCGGCCTCCACGCTGATGATCGTCTCCGGTTTTTCGCGGGCGGAATTCCTGGTCGAGGTCGAAGTCATCGCCGCGGCGCCCTGAGTCAGTGGGCGAATTGCGGGGAAAGATTCTATTGTTACGCGCGGCGGGAGCGATCGGGTCGGGGTGCCTACCCGGTCAGGCAGAGCCCATGCCCGGGTTGAAAGCTGAGAAACAGCTTCTGGTGGGGGGCGAGGTGCTCGTAATGATCGAGCTGGACATTGATTTCATGGCGGCCGACCTTGACGCGGCATTCGAGGAAGCTTCCGAGATAAACCGTGTCGATGACCTCGCCTTCAAAAAAATTCGCCGGAGGCGGGCTGACCTGCTCCTGCAGATGAACCGCGATATCTTCCGGCCGTACGCTTAGAATGATCGGCTGACCGTTCGACGCGCCGTCGCCGCCGGCGGCCGTCAATCGCAGCGGCGCGCGCTCATCGCCGGTCGGGATCTCCATTTCGCAGAATTCTCCGCTGCGGCCCACGAGAACACCTTGCATGAGGTTCGCCACGCCGATGAAATTCGCCACGAAGGCATTGGCGGGCCGCGCATAGATGGTGTGCGGATCTCCGACTTGCTGGATCACGCCCTTGTTCATGACCACCACCCGGTCGCTCATGACCAGGGCCTCGGACTGATCGTGCGTGACATAGATCGAGGTGATGCCCACCTCCCGCTGCAAGCGAACCAGCTCGACCCGCATCTGCTCTCTGAGCTTGGCGTCGAGATTCGACAGCGGCTCGTCGAACAGAACCACCTTGGGCTCGTACACGATCGCGCGCGCGAGGGCGACGCGCTGGCGCTGTCCGCCGGAGAGCTTAGTGGCGTAGCGCTCGGCGAGGCCGCCGAGGCCCACGAGCTCGAGTGCGCGCATGGTGCGTTGCCTGATAGCGGCCGCGGGCGTGCGCCGCACCCGCAACCCATACGCGACGTTGTCGAACACGGTCATGTGCGGCCAAACCGCGTAGCTCTGGAACACCATTCCGATATCGCGGTCCTCGGGATTGAGGTAGATGCCGCGGCCGACGCAGGCGACGACCTTCCCATCGATGCGAATTTCGCCGGCGTCCGGGCGCTCGAGGCCGGCAATGCAGCGCAGCGTCGTGGTCTTTCCGCAGCCCGACGGTCCAAGCAGCGTCACGAACTCGCCCTGCGCCACCTTAAGGCCGACCTCGCACACGGCCGTCTCGGCGTCGAATCTCTTGCTCAGATGGTCGAGCTCGACCATGAAGCCCGCGTGCGGCGTCATGGCCGCACCGCGAGCGTGTGTTCGGGATCGAGCCGCAGGTAGACCCGCTCGCCGTTGCGCAGAGGCGTGCGCGGATGCGCCAGGACCTTCCACTCGAATTCGCCCCAGCGCACGCGGCAGTCGATGCAATTGCCGAGGAAAATCGCCTGCAGGACCTCGCCTTCGAGGCAGGCGTCGCCGCCATTCTCGTGCGAGGCCCGCACATTCTCCGGCCGGACCGAGAGAATTGCGTCGGCGCCGACCGCGATACCGTCGCCGATGCGACAAGGCAACTGCACCGTCACGCCGCGCTCCGAGATCTCGACCTTGCCGCGCCCAGGGGCGGTGATCTCCACGACGCGCCCCTTGAGCAGGTTGGCGACGCCGATGAAATTGCTGACATAGGCGTTGACGGGCCGCGCATAGATTTCATGGGGCCGGCCTCTCTGCTGGATTCGGCCCTTGCTCATCACGATGATCTCGTCGCTCATGACCAGCGCTTCGGCCTGATCGTGAGTGACGTAGATCGACGTGACGCCCACTTCGTGCTGAATCCGCTTGAGCTCGACCCGCATCTGCTCGCGCAGCTTCATGTCGAGGTTGGAGAGCGGCTCGTCGAACAGCAGCAGCCGCGGCCGCGAGACTATCGCTCGCGCCAGCGCCGTGCGCTGCTGCTGTCCGCCCGAGAGCTGCGACGCGGGCTTGTCCGCCATGTCCGACAGGCCGACGAGGCGCAGGACGTCGGCGACCCGGTCGCCGATCTCGCCGGGTTCGACCTTCCGGATTTCCAGCGGGTAGGCGACGTTCTGCGCGAGCGTCATGTGCGGCCATATCGCATAGCTCTGGAACACCATGCCGATGTCGCGCTTCTCCGGGGCAAGGAAGATGCCTTCGGCTTTCGAGGTGTAGGTGACGCCGCCGACCCGTATCAGGCCGGCGTCGATGCCGTGAAGGCCAGCGATACTCATGAGCGTGGTGGTCTTGCCGCAACCGGAGGGTCCGAGCAGCGTGAGAAACTTGCCGCGGGGGACGCCGAACGAAATATCGTCCACGGCCCGGTCATTGCCGAAACGCTTGACCAAGCCTGATACCTCGACGTAGCGGCCGGAATCGGTCTGCATGAAAGCGCAGCTCTCTCCGACATCAAGCCGTCAGCGCTTCGCGTCCGGCGACGCGCCGGAACACGACGACGCAGAGCAGCAGCACTGCCGTCTGCGCGATCGAGAGCGCCGCGGTCAGCGGCTCGTTCTCGAAGTTCACGAGGTAGTAGACGCCCACGGAGAGCGTCTCGGTTCCGGAGGTGTAGAGGATGATCGAGATCGACAGCTCGCGCAGAAAGATGATGAACAACAGCACCCAGCCGGCGAAGATGCCCGGTTTCAGCAGCGGGATCGTGATGCGCCGCAGCGTCGTGAACCAGGAAGCTCCGGCCATGCGCGAACTCTGGTCGAGCTCTTCGGATATCGCCAGCATCACGGAGGAGACGTTGCGCTGCCCGTAGGGGAAGAAGCGCGTAATGTAGCCGAGCAGGATGATCCACAGCGTCGCGTAGATCGGGGTCTTGATGTAGGTCACCAACACGCCCATCGCGAGGACGATGCCCGGAAATCCGATCGGAACGACGCAGAGGAAATCGAGCAGCCGCGAGCCGAAACCCTTGGTGCGGATGATCATGTGGCTCACCACCAGCGACAGCACCATGGCGATGGTGGCGCCCGCGAAAGCGAGGATGAAGCTGTTGTGGATGCCGTTGGTCGCCGCCTGGATGCTGTCACGCCGCCAGAAGAACAGGGTCTTCTCGTAGTTGCGGAACGTGAAGTCGGCAGGAATGATCTTGCCTTCCCACACCGGGTGCACGCTCACCACCAGCAGGCAGAGGATCGGAAGCACCACGGCGATCAGGATGAACGCGATGTTGTAGCCAAAGGCCGCCCACTTCCACGGCCCGAGATCGATGACGTTGGGGCGGAAGCCCTTGCCGGTCACCGTGGCGAACGATCGCGGCGCGATGTAACGCTGCTGTATGTAAATGAAGAGCGCGGTGATGGCTCCGAGCGACATGCTCATGGCGGCGCCGAGATAGTGATTGGCGTCGTCGCCCACCGCCTTGGAGAAGATCTGCGTTGTGAGTGTTTCCCAGCCATACGGCGCGCTGAGCTTGAACGGCACGCCGAACTCGCCGGCGCTGGTCACGAACACGATGATTGCCCCCGACAAGATACCGGGCGCGACCAGCGGCAAGGTGACGGTCAGCGTGGTTCGCAGCAGTCCTGCGCCGGTCGTGCGCGCGCTGTCCTCGAGCGAGGGATCCATGCGGCGCAACGATCCCACGACAAAAAGGTAGACCAGCGGCGCGAAAAAGATTCCGGTCACCCAGATCACGCCGTAGATGTTGTCCACGTTGAGCAGGTGGGTGCTGATCCCCAGATGGTCGCGTGCCCAGGTATTGAGCAATCCGGTCTTCGGCGAGGCGAGGTTGTGCCAGGCAATCGCGCCGACGAAGGGGCTGAGAAAGAAGGGTATGAGATTGTAGGGCTCCAGCCGTTCGCGCCATGGACAGTTGGTGCGGGCGTTGATCCAGGCCAGCGATACGCCGAAGAAGGTCGCCAAGACGGTCGAGCCGGCGCTGATCAGGAGCGTATTGACGAACGCCTTGGGAATGACGCGATCGGTGAACAGCGTCCGGTAGTTGTCCAGCCCCCAGGTGGTGTCGAACCCGCCGGCATCCAATACCTGGAAGCTGCTGATGACCAGCGTGAACAGCGGCAGCAACACCGCCGCGGCGATGATCACGCTGACGATCAGCGTCGCAACCGATTCCTGGGTAATCAGGCTTCGCCAACGGCTCGATACCGGCGCGCCCGCGACCGCTTCCGTTGCGGCGGTTATCGTCTGTGTGCTCATCGCCGGTCTCGTCGCAGACGGAGCGATCCAAGCCAGGGTCGCGGGTCGCGCTTGCGGCGGCCCGCGCTCAACATTCGTGTTCAGCCATTACTGGAATCGGGCCTGCCACTCGTTGCGCACCTCCTTGGCCTGCTTCGACGCGGCGACCCAGTCTTTCAACCCGAGCAATTTGGTCTTGGTCAGATCGAAGACATAGGGCTTGGTCTCGGACGGAGGCGTGTAGCCCTTCATGAAGCTGTACATCGCCTCGCCCTCGATGAAGACATCGGTACCTTCCTTGCTGAGCATGAATTCGACGAACAGCTTCGCGGCGTTCGGATGCGGAGCGCCCTTGAGCACGGCGGCCTGGTTGCCGAGCATCACTTGGCCTTCCCGGTACTTGCCGACCTTCAGCACGTTAGCGAGATCGGGCTTCTTGAGCACGTTCTGATAGACGCGGCCGGACAGGTTCCACATGTCGATCGGCCGCTGGCAGGTCATGACCATCTGCATCTTCGGCTCGGTGCGGAACTCCACGATCGGATCGGTCGCCTTGAGCTTGTCCCAGAACGCCTTGAGGTCGAGCACGCCGTTTTCCTGCAGCGAGATTGCGGTGTTCGTATAGGTGAAGCTCTTGGTGATGTCGGAGGCGATCGTCTTGCCCTTGAGCTCCGGCTTGACGACATCGGCGTAGGAGGCGGCGTCGAAGCTCGACATGCCGGGGCATGAGCTATTCCAGACCGGCTGGAACGAGTAGGCGAACGGCACGACCACGTAAGGGTAGTTGGCGTATTGCCCGGCCTGCTTCGTCAGCTCGGCGTGGTCCTTCCAATAGCCGCTGTCCAGCGCCTCGAACGCATCGTGCTTGATCGCCTCGTCGAAGAAGCCGGGAGCGCTGACCAGGAGAATGTCGACCGTGAACTTGTGGGCGACGATCTCCTGGCGCACCTGCGCCACGGTCTGGCCGGTGCCTTTGCGAAGGTTGCTGAACTTGAAGTCGGCTCCCAGGCCATAGCGCCGGACGAAGGCTTCCCCCAGGCGCCGGCCGGTCCGGTCGCTGAAGATCGGATTGAGCAGGACGACGCCGCCTTCCTGCTTGGCGGGGCCAACCAGCTTCTGCTCCTGCGGCGTCAGTTCGACGGCGTGCCCGACGGTGGATGCGGCAAGCAAAGCGACCATCGCCCACGGCGCCGCGCATGCCGTGGCCGCGGTCAGCGGCAACGTCGACTTGCGTGAATGCATGTTCTCCTCCCGATTGCACGCACGCCGACCGGCGATTTTCCGCCGTGACTTTGTTCTTCGGCCTACCGGAGGCGCATATCACCCTCTGCGGCGGCGACCGATCGGTCGCCCATTAAAGCGTACTTGATCCGCCCCCGGACTTGCAATTTACCTTCGCTATCGCGCTAGATTGACGCACTCAAAGGCAATTCGACAATTGGGTCAAGCCGGCGATCGCGAGGGCCCCCGCCGGAACCGAGACCGAATCCCAGAGGCGGTTGATTTCGCGCCGCGCGGCGGTCGGGGCTTTGCACGGGACGATCGCGATGAAAGCAATGCTGTTGACGGGGCCGAACACGCCGTTCGAATTGGTGCAGCTGCCCGATCCGATCGCCGGCCCCGGAGAGGCCGTGGCACGCGTCCTAACGTGCGGGGCCGGCCTGACGATCCAGCACATCAAGGCCGGACGCAGGTCCGCCGCGTTTCCGCGCATCATCGGTCACGAGATCACCGGCGAGATCGTATCGGTGGGATCCGGCGTCTCCGGCCTCGGCGTGGGCGATGGCGTGACGGCCTATTACTACCTCAATTGCGGTCGTTGCCGTTGGTGCCTGTCGAATCTCGAGCCGCTGTGCGCGAACACCGGCGGCAATGTTGGGCTGAACTGTGATGGCGGCTATGCCGAGTATATCAAGCTTCCCGCCCATATCTTCATCAAGTTGCCGGCGAGTCTGAATTACAAGGCGCATCCGGCAGAGATCGGCGTCATCACCGACGCGCTGGCCACTCCCTACAAGGTGCTCCGCCGAGCACGAATAAAGGCCGGGGAAACCGTTGCAGTATTCGGTGCCGGCGGAGGGGTGGGAATCCATCAGGTGATGTTTGCGAAGTGGGCGAGGGCGAACGTGATTGCGATCGATGTCGCAACAAACAAGTTCGACGCCTGCCGCAAAGCCGGTGCCGACGAGGTCATCGATCCACGCAGCGCCAATGTCGTCGAGGCATTACTCGATCTGACGAACGGCCAGGGCGCGGATGTCGTCGTCGACTATGTCTCGGCCACATCGACGCTGGAAGCAGGCGCCAAGGCGCTCGGGCGCCATGGCCGCCTGGTCACGCTGGGCGGTGCCGGCCAACCTTTCCAGGCCTCGGCCGTGGATTTGCTCAACAAGGAGCAGGAGCTCATGGGCAGCCGCTACGTCACTCGTTCCGAAATCCTGCAGACTTGCGAGATCGTCGCCCGCGGTGAAGTCTGGCCGCTCGTCACCGACGTCCGTCCGTTGGAACAAGCCGAGGCCGTGCACGAGCGCGTGGAACGAGGAGAGATCACCGGAAGGGCCGCGCTGCAGATCGTCTGAGCGACGACCGCTTGCGCCGGCGGGGCGGGCCGCCGCGCGGTTGCCGACGCCCGAAATCGCCTTCGTATGCTCGCTCGCGCTGCCCGGGCGCGGCGGGCCGTTGACTGCCACAGGCAAATAAACCAAGCTCACAATGATTTTGGCGGGGCGGCCAAACTCCATCGACAGGGAGGCGCCCCGTGGCGACGACCCAAATCACGTGGAATTGGGGAACCAATACAAATATCGATTTCAACGCCGCCACTGACATCCTCGATTTCGGCTGGTTTCAGGCCGACCAGTTCACGATCAGCGAAGTCAACGGGACGGTGGTCATCGCGATCCCGTCCAATCAGCAAACCTATACGCTCCAGCACACGACGCTGAGCGACTTGCATCTGTCGAACGTCGTCGCCAAGGACGCATCGGCGGTCGGCGAGTGGACGAGCGCGCTGGGCGGTGCTGCGGTCACGCCGCCGGCGCCGGCCATGCCTCCGGTGCCGCCGGACCCTCCCGTCGTTTCTCCGGCCGGCGATGCGGATGGATGGTTGGCGGCCATCGCCTATGCCGCCGGCACGACGGTGACTG